>NZ_LHOZ01000038.1:0-73637 GCF_001297205.1 Frigoribacterium sp. RIT-PI-h
GGGGTTGGTAGGGGCGGGGCGGACCGGTGCGCGGACCGTCTCCGGTCGGTGTCGCGGGTCGTCCGGGCGCACGGCCCGGTCGGGATGACGGAGCAGGAGGCGCGGTGCCGGTCCTGGGGTTCTCGGCCGTCGGACGCGGGCTCGCGCGCGGCGGGCGCGCCGCCGACGGGCCGGACCGGGGGGTCTCGACGACGGCGGCTGACGGTCTGGACGCGACCCGCGCCTCCTGCTCGGACGCGGCCGCACGGGCCGCGACACCCGTCGGAGTCGGCGTGAACCCGGCGGTGAACACCCAGATCAGCCCACCCAGGACGAAGAGCACGAACGCGGCCCACACGGCCGCCGGCAGCCACCCGGCGGCGAGGGGCCCGCCCTGCGAGACCATGGCGAGGACGAACACCGCGGCGACGAACCACAAGGAGGCGCTGGTCGCCACGGCGAGGGACCGCGCGTACCGGCGCCTCATCTCGGCCCGGCTCGGCGGCTTCTTCCAGAACGAGGCGTGCGGGACGAGCACGTGGCGGACGGGCGTCACCGCGAGGAACAGCGCCGAGACCAGCCAGGTCACGACGATGCCGACCACGAGGACTGCACCGAGCAGGACGAGGTCGCTGCGGCTGGCCGCGAAGGCCGACCCCCCGGTCTCGCTGAGGTGGACCATCACGACCCGACCGGGCAGGACGCGTGAGGCGACGGCCAGCGCCACGACGACGCCGACGAGGGCGACCGCCACGGGCACGGCGGGGCGCCGACGCGCGACGAGGTTCACCGTGCGCCGCCCCCTGCCGCGGCCGTGGTCACGTCGATCAGGCCTGCGCCCGCTCGAGCACCAGCTCGCGGACGCGCGCGGCGTCCGCCTGGCCCTTCATGGCCTTCATGACGGCGCCGATGACGGCACCGGCGGCCTGCACCTTGCCGTCGCGGATCTTCGCGAGCACGTCGGGCTGGCCGGCCAGGGCCTCGTCGATGGCCGCGATCAGCGCGCCGTCGTCGGAGACGACCTCGAGCCCGCGGGCCTCGACGACCTCGGACGGGCTGCCCTCGCCGGCGACGACGCCCTCGAGCACCTGGCGGGCCAGTCGGTCGGTCAGCTCGCCGCTGTCGACGAGCGCGATGAGCTCGCTGACGTGCAGCGGCGACACGAGGCTCGAGGCCTCGACGCCCTGGGCGTTGGCGAGGCGGGCGATCTCGCCGGTCCACCACTTGCGGGCGGCCTGGGGCGAGGCACCGGCGGCGACGGTCTCGACGAGTTCGGTGAGGAGCCCCGAGTTCACGACGTCCTGGAACTCGAGGTCGGCGAAGCCCCACTCGGACTTGAGCCGGCGACGCTGGGCGACCGGCGCCTCGGGCAGGGCGAGGCGCAGCTCTTCGACGAGCTCCCGCGGAGGGACGACGGGCAGCAGGTCGGGCTCGGGGAAGTACCGGTAGTCGTCGGCGTCGCTCTTCGGGCGGCCCGCCGAGGTGCGACCGGTGTCTTCGTGCCAGTGGCGCGTCTCTTGCGTGATGGTGCCGCCCGCGGCGAGGATCGCGGCCTGACGCTGGATCTCGTAGCGGACCGCACGCTCGACCGAGCGGAACGAGTTGACGTTCTTGGTCTCGGTGCGGGTGCCGAGCTCCTCTTGCCCGTGCGGACGCAGGGAGACGTTCGCGTCGCAGCGCAGGTTGCCGCGCTCCATGCGGGCCTCGCTGACGCCCAGGGCCCGCACGATGTCGCGGATGGTCGAGACGTAGGCCGCACCCAGCTCGGGGCCCTTGGCGCCGGCACCGATGATCGGCTTGGTGACGATCTCGACGAGCGGGATGCCCGCACGGTTGTAGTCGACGAGCGAGTACTCGGCGCCCTGGATGCGACCGGTCGACCCGCCGACGTGCGTCAGCTTGCCGGCGTCCTCTTCCATGTGGGCACGCTCGATCGGGATGGCGAAGATCGTGCCGTCGGGCAGCTCGACCTCGACCTCGCCCTCGAACGCGATCGGTTCGTCGAACTGGCTGACCTGGTAGTTCTTGGGGTTGTCGGGGTAGAAGTAGTTCTTGCGGGCGAAGCGCGAGCTCTCGGCGATCGAGCAGCCCAGGGCCAGGCCGAGGCTGATCGAGTAGCGCACGGCCTGCTCGTTGACCACCGGCAGCGAGCCGGGCAGGCCCAGGTCGACCGGGGTGACGTTGGTGTTGGGCTCGCCACCGAAGAAGTTCGGGGCGTCCGAGAACATCTTGGTCTTGGTCGCGAGCTCGACGTGCACCTCGAAGCCGAGGACGACCTCGAACTGCTCGAGCGCCTTCTCGTAGTCCATCAGGTCTGCCTTGGCCATCAGATGACTCCCTCGGTGGCGGCGGTCTGCTCGGTCGCGCTCAGGTCGGGCGCGCGCGAGATGAGCGTGTGGCCCCAGCCCTGCTCGAGCAACTGCTCGAGGGCGGCGCCGTAGGTGTAGAGGCGGGCGTCGCCGCGCGCGGGGGCCATGAACTGCAACCCCGTCGGCAGACCGTCTTCGTCGGCCAGGCCCATCGGCACCGTGATGCCGGGGATGCCGGCCAGGTTGGCGGGGATGGTCGTGATGTCGTTGAGGTACATCGCCAGCGGGTCGTCGATCTTCTCGCCGAGCCGGAACGCCGTGGTGGGCGCCGAGGGCGAGACGAGCACGTCGACCTGGTCGAACGCGGCCGCGAAGTCGCGCTGCACGAGGGTGCGCACCTTCTGCGCGCTGCCGTAGTAGGCGTCGTAGTAGCCGGCGCTCAGGGCGTAGGTGCCGAGGATGATGCGGCGCTTCACCTCGGGGCCGAATCCGGCCTCGCGGGTGGCGGCCATGACGTCCTCGACGGTGCCGCCGCCCTCGGGGACGACCCGCAGGCCGAAACGCACCGAGTCGAACTTCGCGAGGTTGCTGGAGGCCTCGGCCGGCAGGATGAGGTAGTAGGCGCTGATCGCGTGCTCGAAGCTCGGAGCCGAGATCTCGACGATCTCGGCACCGGCCGCGCTCATGAGTTCGAGGGCCTCGGCGAAGCGGGCCTTGACGCCGGCCTGGAAGCCCTCGCCGTTCAGCTCGCGGACGACACCCACGCGGACGCCCTCCAGGGCTCCGCCGGCGAGACCGGTGCGGGCCGCCTCGGTGAACGACGGCCAGGCGTCGCGCAGCGAGGTGGAGTCGCGAGGGTCGTGCCCGGTGATGACGTCGTGCAGCATGGCGCTGTCGAGCACGGTGCGGCTGACGGGACCGACCTGGTCGAGCGAGCTGGCCAGGGCGATCGCGCCGTAGCGGCTGACCGACCCGTAGGTCGGCTTGGCCCCGGCGGTGCCGGGGGGGGGGCGGGGCGGGGGGACCGCCCCGCCGGTGTCGCTGCCGAGGGCGAGGGGCGCCTCGAAGGCGGCGACGGCGGCCGCGGAGCCACCGCCCGACCCGCCGGGGATGCGGTCGAGCGACCAGGGGTTGTGCGTGGGCCCGTAGGCAGAGAACTCGGTCGACGAGCCCATGGCGAACTCGGCCATGTTCGTCTTGCCGAGCGGGACGAGGTCGGCCGCGCGCAGCTTGGCGACGACGGTCGCGTCGTAGGGCGGCACCCAGCCCTCGAGGATCTTGCTGCCCGAGGTCGACGGCATGTCGATCGTGCACAGGACGTCCTTGATGGCGATCGGGACGCCGGCGGGCGGGCCGAGGGCCTCGCCCGCGGCCCGACGACGGTCGACGTCGGCGGCCGTGTCGGGCGCGGCCGAGCGGACGTGCAGGAAGGCGTGGACGTCGCCGTCGACCGCCTCGATGCGATCGAGGTGGGCGCGCGTGACGTCGACCGACGACACGTCGCCGGCGGCGAGACGGGTCGACAGCTCGGCGGCGGACAGGTGGACGAGCGAGGTGGTGTCGGTCATGGCTACTGCTCTTCTCCCAGGATCGCGCTCACCCGGAAGCGCGAGCCGTCGTGGTCGGGGGCGCCGGACAGCGCCTGCTCGGCCGTGAGCGTCTCGCCCACGACGTCGGGCCGGAACACGTTCTCGAGCGGGATCGGGTGGCTGGTCGCGGGGACGTCGTCGGTCGCGACCTCTCGGACCTTGGCGACGCTGTCGACGATGTGGCCGAGCTCGGCGGTCATCGGGTCGATCTCGGCCTCGGTGAGGGCGATGCGGGCGAGACCGGCGAGGTGCTGCACCTGCTCGCGCGTGATTTCGGACATGCTTCTCTCTCACGTGGTCGTGCGGGGGTACCGCGGCGGGGGTACCGCACGATTCTACGGGGCGGCACCGGTCGAGGAGGCGCGCCCGGCTCAGTCGCGGAAGTACACGTCCTGCGGGCGCACCAGCGTGAGGACCGGCACGTCGGGGTCACCCCGGCCGGGGTCGCCGGCTCGACCGTCGACGAGCACACCGTGCCCCAACCCGATCAGGGCCAGGCTGCGCATCGACTCGGTGCCGGCGCGGAAGTAGTCGTTGTGGCCGAGGGCACCCGCCAGGGCACGGCCCGTCACCGTGTCGGAGCCGCCGCCCATGTGCAGGACGACGGCACCGACGGACGCCGTGGCCGGGTCGGCCCCGACGAAGCCGCTGCCCGCCACGGGGGCGAAGCTCCCGGCCGCCGCGTAGACGTCGGTTCCGCGGACGGCCAGGTCGCCCGCGTCGGGCACGACGCTGCCGGGCGACCCGAGCAGCACGAGCGAGTCCACCGCGACGCGGCCGGACGACAGGGCGATCGTCGCCGTCGTCGAACCGTACGAGTGCGCCATGACCGACACCCGCGGTTCGTCGTCCGCGCGCGCCGCGTCGAGCCCCTCGAGGGCACCCTCGAGGTGGGCGGCCCCCCGCTGGGCCAGGCCGAGGGCGTAGAAGTTCGTCAGGTCGGGCGTCTGGTAGCCCATCCAGGCCACGACGGCGACGGTCGGCACGGGGCCCGGGCCGCTGCGCCCCAGCAACGTCGCCCAGGTGGCCTGCTCGTCGTGCAGGGCGCCGGCGGTGTTGGTCCAGTCGACGAGCTGGTCCGACACGGTGAAGAGCATGCCGGGCACGAGCACGCTGACGTCGTCGGCCGTGTCGAGGTCGCCGACGGTGACGGCCGCCCGGCCGGGCAGGACCGTGTCGAGGGCGACGAGGTGCCGGTCGGCCGTCCCGGCGAAGGGCACGTCGTGGGTCGCACCGTCGAGGGTCGCCCGCACCTGCTCGAGCATCGCGAGGCGCCTGGGGTCGTCCGGTCGCTCGGCGTCCGAGCCGATGCGCCCGGCGACGGCCGTGGTCGCGTACCGCAGGAACTGACGGTTGGCCGTGTCGCGCACCGAGTACGGGACACCCTCGAGGTTGCCC
This sequence comes from Frigoribacterium sp. RIT-PI-h, assembly GCF_001297205.1. Classification (NCBI taxonomy): domain Bacteria; kingdom Bacillati; phylum Actinomycetota; class Actinomycetes; order Micrococcales; family Microbacteriaceae; genus Frigoribacterium; species Frigoribacterium sp. RIT-PI-h. The sequence continues at coordinate 5,276 of NZ_LHOZ01000038.1, forward strand.
ACGACGCCGGGCACGGCATGCGCGAGGACCGTCCGCCGGCCGTCATCCAATTCGGACCACCAGGCCGCCGCGTCCTCGGGCTGGACCTGTCCGCCGACCGCTGCCACGAGTGCCGCCGCGTCGTCACCGTCGGCGTCGAGCGACGCCGCGAACCGCTCGACCCCGGCCGAGGAGGCGCGGGCCAGCTGGTCGAGGCAGGCCTCGGCCGAGAACGTGGTCGCCTCGCCCCCCCGGCAGCCGTCGAGCTCGGGCACGGCCCGACCGCCCCGCCCCGGGGCGGGCCCGGGGACGGCGCGGACGGACGCCTGGACGAGCGGCGCGGCTGGCGAGCGGGCGACCGCCGGGACCGGCGCGGAAGTCACGGTCGGGGCATCGGCCACCCCGGCGAGGTGGACCGAGGCAGAGAGCATTGCTGCAGCGAGGAACAGCACGTCGGGTCTTCCCCCTCGTCACGTGCCTGTACCCCGGCTCCCTACTGCTGGAGGACGACACGTCCTCACATCTTAGGAAGGCAAAGTGCCCCTGACCAGGGAAATCACGAATCAGACGAAGCCTCGTCCCCCACCTGGGGGACAACGAGAGCCGCCGGGCCCTCCTTAAGGAGGACAGCGAATTGCTCTGCGTCGATGATCCGCACCCCGAGCTGCTCGGCCTTCGTCAACTTCGAGCCGGCTCCCGGTCCGGCCGCGACGAAGTCGGTCTTCTTGCTCACGCTGCTGGCGGCCTTGCCACCCGCCTCGACGATGGCCTCGAGTGCGCCCTCACGGGTGAAGCCCTCGAGGCTGCCGGTCGCCACGACGGTCACCCCGGTGAGCACGCCACCGGCTGCCTCGGCCGCACCCGGGCCGGGGTGACCGGGAGTCGTGAACTGCACGCCCGCGGCCGTCCACCGATCGATGATCTCGGCGTGCCAGTCGACGTCGAACCAGGCCAACAGTGCGTCGGCGATGATGCCGCCCACGCCGTCCACGGCCGCGAGCTCGTCGCGTGAGGCCGCCCGCATGGCGTCGAGCGAGCCGAAGTGGTTCGCGAGGGCGCGAGCCGCGACCGGTCCGACGTGCCGGATGCTGAGGCCGACGAGGATGCGCCAGAGGGGGCTCGTCTTCGCCTTCTCGAGGTTGGCGAGCATCTCGATCGCCGTCTTGGACGGCACCGAGGTCTCGTCACCCGAGAACTCGGCCGCCGTGGGGTCGTACGTGCCGTCGCGTTTGGCCCGCTTGCGGCGGAACGGGGTGACGAGTTTCGGCTGCCCGTCGGCCTCGAGCTTCTGCATGCCGGTCTCGGCGTCACGCACGACGACCCGTACGGGGAAGATGTCGGCCATCGTCAGACCGAACAAGCCCGCCTCGGTCCGCAGCGGCGGCGTGGCCGGCTCGACGGGCTGCGTCAGCGCGGCGGCGGCGACCTCGCCGAGGCCCTCGACGTCGAGCGAGCCGCGGGAGGCGATGTGCTCGACGCGCCCGCGCACCTGCGCCGGGCAGCTCTCGGCGTTGGGGCAGCGGAGGTCGATGTCGCCCTCTTTCGCGGGCTTGAGCGGGGTGCCGCACTCGGGGCAGTCGACGGGCATGACGAACTCGCGTTCGGTACCGTCGCGCAGCTCGATGACCGGGCCGAGCACCTCGGGGATGACGTCGCCCGCCTTGCGCAGCACGACGGTGTCGCCGATGAGCACACCCTTGGCCTTGACGACCTGCTGGTTGTGCAGGGTCGCCTGGCGGACCTCGCTGCCGGCGACCTCGACCTTCTCCATGACGGCGAACGGCGTGGCGCGTCCCGTGCGTCCGACGCTGACGACGATGTCGAGCAGCGTCGTGTTGACCTCTTCGGGCGGGTACTTGAACGCCGTCGCCCACCGCGGGGCCCGGCTCGTGGCCCCGAGCTCTTCGTGCAGGGCGAGGTCGTCGACCTTGACGACGATGCCGTCGATCTGGTGCTCGACCGATGATCGCCGTACCCCGTAGTCGTGGATGAACGCCTCGACCTCGTCGACCGAGTCGAAGACGCGGTAGTGGGTCGAGATGGGCAGACCCCACCCGCCCAGCAGGTCGTAGACCTCGGATTGCGACCGCACCTCGGTCGCGCGCTCGAGTTCGCGCACCGGCCAGGCGCCGATGCCGTGCACGAGCATGCGCAGGCGCCGCAGGCGGGCGTGCATCAACTGGCGTTTCTCGGGGCTCTTGCCCTCTTCTTTCTGACGCAGCGAGCCGGCGGCGGCGTTGCGGGGGTTCGCGAAGACACGTTCGCCGGCCTCGCGCTGCTGCGCGTTGAGCTCGTCGAACTCGCTGACGGGGAAGAAGATCTCGCCCCGCACCTCGACGAGCGGCGGGTGCCCGGTGCCTTCGAGACGTTCGGGGATCGTGCCCATCGCGAGCACGTTGCCGGTCACGTCCTCGCCGACGACGCCGTCGCCGCGCGTGGCAGCGGTGACGAGCACCCCGTCTTCGTAGCGCAGGTTGATCGCCAGGCCGTCGATCTTCAGCTCGGTGAGGAACCGCACGCGCTCGGCCCCGGCGTCACGCTGCACCTTGCCGGCCCACTCGGCCAGCTCGTCGTCGCTGAACACGTTGTCGAGGCTGAGCATGCGCTCGGCGTGCTCGACCGGGGCGAACTGGGTGGTCTCGGCCCGGCCGCCGACCGTCTGCGTGGGGCTGTCGGGCTTCTGCAGCTCGGGGTGAGCCCGTTCGAGGGCGTCGAGGCGTCGCACGAGGCCGTCGTAGTCGCCGTCGGCGACGGTCGAGCCGTTGCCCTCGTAGTACTGGTCGCGCAGCTCGAGGATGCGGGTCGTCAGCCGTTCCGCTTCGTCTCGCGCCTGGGGCAGGTCGTCGGGGACGCCGTCGGCGTCGACCGCGGACCCGGAGGCGGAATCGGTCTCGCTCATCGTCGGTCGTCTCAGGCGATGGCGGCTGCGGGGACCGGCACGGCGCTGACCGTGCGGTCGATCGTGCACTGCCCGAGGACGCGGGTGCCGACGTAGACGACGGCGGTCTGCCCGGGGGCCACGCCGTTGAGGGGTTCGCGAGGTGTGATCACGAGTTCTTTCTTACCCTCGACCACCGACACCCGCGCGACGGCGGGAACCGGGTCGGCGTGGGCACGGATCTGCACGTCGCAGTCGAAGGCGACCGTCGGGTCGACCGGGGCGAGCCCGGCCCACGTGTACGAGCCACCGGCGATCTCGGCGATGTCGAGCGCCTCCTTCGGACCGACGACGACCGTGTTGTCGACGGGCCGCACCTCGAGCACGAAGCGCGGCTTGCCGTCGTCCGAGGGGAACCCGATGTTGAGGCCCTTGCGCTGGCCGACCGTGAACGCGTGCGCTCCCTCGTGCGAGCCGACCACGGCGCCGCTGCGGTCGAGGATCTCGCCCGTCTCGGCACCGACGCGTTCGGCGAGCCACCCACGGGTGTCGCCGTCGGGGATGAAGCAGATGTCGTGGCTGTCCGGCTTCGACGCCACGCTGAAACCGCGCTCGGCCGCCTCGGCCCGCACCTCGGCCTTCGAGGGCGTCGCCCCGAGCGGGAACATCGAGTGCGCGAGCTGCTCGGTGGTGAGCACGCCCAGGACGTACGACTGGTCTTTCGCCCAGGCGGAGGCGCGGTGCAGCTCGCGGTTGCCCTGGTCGTCGGTGAGGATGGTCGCGTAGTGCCCCGTGCAGACCGCGTCGAAGCCGAGCGCGAGCGCCTTCTCGAGCAGGGCGGCGAACTTGATGCGCTCGTTGCAGCGCATGCAGGGGTTGGGAGTGCGGCCCGCGGTGTACTCGGCCACGAAGTCGTCGACGACGTCGAGCTTGAAGCGCTCGGAGAAGTCCCACACGTAGTACGGGATGCCGATCTTGTTGGCGGCGCGCTGGGCGTCCATCGAGTCCTCGATGGTGCAGCACCCCCGGCTGCCCGTCCGGAGCGTGCCCGGCATGCGGCTCAGCGCCAGGTGCACCCCCACCACGTCGTGGCCGGCCTCGACCGCCCTCGCCGCGGCGACCGCCGAGTCGACTCCACCACTCATCGCTGCCAAGACCTTCATCCGACAAGTGTACGCAGCGGGCCTAGGGTGGCGGACGACATGTCTTCCTCCTCCCCCGCCTTCAGCATGCGGTCGGTGGCCCTCGCGGCGTTCCTGCCCGCGGCGCTCTTCGCCATCGGCGAGGGGGCCATCATCCCGATCATCCCCGTCGTGGCGAGCGAGCTGGGCGCCTCGCTCCCCTTCGCCGGCTTCGTCGCCGCGCTCATCCTCGTGGGCGAGCTGATCGGCGACATCCCGAGCGGATGGCTCGTCAGCCGCATCGGCGAGCGCACCGCGATGATCGGCGCGTCGCTCGTCAGCATCGGCGGTCTCGTCACCTGCCTGCTGGCGCCGAACGAGATCGTCCTCGCCGTCGGCGTGATGGTCATCGGCCTCGCGACCGCGGTCTTCGCCCTCGCTCGGCACGCCTTCATGACCAGCTTCGTGCCCGTCGAGATCCGCGCCCGGGCGCTGTCGAGCCTCGGCGGCGTCTTCCGGCTCGGCTACTTCGTCGGCCCGTTCCTGTCGGCCGGGGTCATCGAACTGACCGGGTCCGTCCAGTCGGCGTTCGTCGTGCACATCGTCGGCTGCCTCGGTGCGGCCGTCGCGCTGCTCGTGCTGCGTGACCCGTCGGCGGCCTTCGGCGTCCGGCCGGGCCGCGGCACGGAGGACGGCGCCGACCTCGTCGCGAGGGAGGCCCAGGGGCTCTTCGGCACCCTCTGGCGTCACCGCGGCGTGTTGGTGAAGCTCGGCAGCGGGGCGGCCCTGATCGGTGCCATGCGCTCGGGCCGTCAGGTCATGCTGCCCCTCTGGGCCGTCAGCATCGGCCTCGGAGCGTCCGAGACCGCGATCATCATCGGCATCGCCGGCGCCGTGGACTTCGCGTTGTTCTACACGAGCGGCCAGATCATGGACCGCTTCGGGCGTCTCTGGAGCGCCGTCCCCTGCATGGTCGGCCTCGGTCTCTCGTACCTCGCGCTGTCGGTCACACACGACCTCGACGCGAACGTCGGCTGGTTCGTCACCGTCGCGATCCTGATGTCCCTGGCCAACGGCGTCGGCAGCGGCATCCTCATGACACTCGGCGCCGACCTGGCCGACAAGGGCGACCCCGCGCCCTTCCTCGGCGCCTGGCGTTTCACCGGGGACGCCGGCAGCGCGGCCGCTCCGCTGCTCATCTCCGGGGTGACCGCCGTCGTGTCGATCTCGCTCGCCAGCGGGGTGATGGGCGTGCTCGGTCTCGTGGGTGCGGCGATCCTCGTGCGCTACGTGCCCCGGTACTCACCGCACGTGCCCCGCTCGAAGCGCTAGCGCCTCCTCGTCCGCCGTTCCGGCCGGGGGCCGTCGTCGGTACACTCGGTCTGCCGCGGGAGTGGTGGAATTGGCAGACACGCAGGATTTAGGTTCCTGTGCTTTCGAGCGTGAGGGTTCAAGTCCCTTCTCCCGCACGACCCATCTGAGGCCCCGGGCACGCCGACGACCACGACCGGAGAACACCCGATGCTGCCCCTCGTCTCCATCCCCTGGCTGAACCCCGAGTACCTGCTCACGTCCTTCGGCCCGTGGGCCGTCCTCGGCGTCTGCCTGCTGGTCTTCGCCGAGACGGGTCTGCTCGTCGGGTTCCTGTTCCCGGGCGACACGTTGCTGATCATCACGGGCATCCTCGCCGCGACCAACCCCGGTGCCCTCGGCCTGCCGATCTGGCTCATCGCGATCTTCATCAGCATCGCCGCGTTCGCCGGTGGCGAGCTCGGCTACCTGATCGGCCACAAGGTCGGCCCGCGCATCTTCGAGCGGAAGGAGAGCGGTCTGTTCAGCGTCGCCAACGTCAACCGCACGAACGCCTTCTTCGAGCGGTTCGGTCCGATGGCCGTCATCATCGCCCGGTTCGTCCCGGTGATCCGGACCTTCGCGCCGATCATGGCCGGCGTCGGCCACATGAGCTACCGGCGTTACTCGCTGTTCAACGCCGTCGGTGCCGTCGTCTGGGGCATGGGCATCACGCTGGCGGGTTTCGGCATCGGGCACATCCCGCCCGTCGCGGACTTCGTCAGCTCGTACATCGACCTGATCCTGCTCGGGGCCGTGCTGGCCACGGTGATCCCCATCGCGATCCACTACTTCCACGGGGTGCACCAGGCCAAGAAGGCCGAGGCCTCGGACGAGGTCGAGACGCCGCGCGTCTCGTCGGCGCCGCACGACGCCTGAGCACCTCGGACACGCACGTGCTCGCCGGTCGGACGACCCCGAGGAGGCGCGCGCGGCTCAGTCCGCCAGCGCGGCCACCCGGGGTGCGATCGCCCGGAACGCCCGGGAGCGGTGACTGACCGCGTTCTTCTCGTCCGCGGTGAGCTCGGCCGCGCTGCGGCTCTCGCCCTCGGGCCGGAACACGGGGTCGTAACCGTGCCCGTTCGAGCCGACCCGCGCCTCCAGCACCTCGCCGTGCCATTCGCCGTACTCGACGTGCTCGACCCACTCGCTCGCCTCAGGCGGCCGGTCGGGGCCCTCGGCACCGACGGGCGGCGGCACGACGAGGGCGGCGGCGCACGAGAACCACGCCGAGCGGTCGTCGGCACCGTCGAGCTCGGTGAGCAGCTTGTCGATGTTGTCGTCCGCGTCGCGCGTGCCGGCGTAGCGCGCCGAGTGGATGCCCGGAGCACCGCCGAGGGCCGCCGCCGAGATGCCGCTGTCGTCGGCGAGCGCGGGCAGCCCGGTGTGACGTGCTGCCGCACGCGCCTTGATCAGGGCGTTGGCCGCGAAGGTGTCACCGTCCTCGACCGGCTCGGGGCCGTCGTAGGCGACCAGCTCGACGCCCGGCGCCGTCTCGGCGAGCAGCAGCCGCAGCTCGGCCACCTTGCCCTGGTTGTGCGTGGCGATGACGACACGGGTCATCGGCCGAGGGCCTCGCGCTGGAAGCGGCTCAGGTCGACGGCGCCGGCGACGGCGAGGTCGAGCAGGGAGTCGAGTTCGCGGCGGTCGAACGGCGCGCCCTCGGCCGTGCCCTGGACCTCGACGAACGACCCGCTGCCCGTGACGACGACGTTCATGTCGGTCTCGGCCCGGACGTCCTCGACGTAGGCGAGGTCGAGCATGGGCTCGCCGTCGATGATGCCGACCGAGACGGCCGAGACGCTGTCGGTCAGGGGCGTGGCCTTCTGCCCGACGAACTTCTTCTCGCGACCCCACTCGATCGCCTGGGCGAGGGCGACGTAGGCGCCCGTGATCGCGGCGGTGCGGGTGCCGCCGTCGGCCTGCAGGACGTCGCAGTCGAGCACGATCGTGTTCTCGCCGAGGGCCTTGGTGTCGACCACGGCCCGGAGGCTGCGGCCGATCAGGCGCGAGATCTCGTGCGTGCGTCCGCCGATCTTGCCCTTGACGCTCTCGCGGTCGTTGCGCGAGTTGGTGGCCCGGGGCAGCATCGCGTACTCGGCGGTGACCCAACCCTTGCCCTTGCCCGTCAGCCAGCGGGGCACGCCGTTCGTGAAGGACGCGGTGCACAGCACCTTCGTGCCGCCGAACGTGATGAGGGCGCTCCCCTCGGCGTGGGCGCTCCAGCCGGTCTCGATGGTGACGGGTCGCAGGTCGGTGGTGCTGCGGCCGTCGGCGCGGACGGTCGTGCTCGTGGTGTCGGTCATGGTGCCTTCTCTCGGCGGTGGTGGACGGATGGCGATCGGGGTCGTCGACCCCGGGGGAACGCAGGAGGCGCGGGTCAGGTCCGTTCGACGGGGCGGAGGCCCGTGGGCAACTCGATCGCCCCCGTCTCGAGGTGGCCGACGCGCGAGACCTCGGGCCCCAAGAACCGTCGGGCCAGGCGCAGGAACGCCTTCTCGTCGGGCCCGGTGGCCTCGAATTCGTGGTGCGGCTCGCCTCGGTCGGTGCGCTCGAGCCCGTGCTGGACGAGCGTGCGGTAGACGTCGGCCGCGGTCTCCTCCGCGCTGGACACGAGCCGCACGTCGGGGCCCACGACGTACTGCACGGCGGCCGACATGAGGGGGGAGTGGGTGCAGCCCAGGACGAGGGGGTCGATGCCGGCGGCGCGCAGCGGGGCGAGGGAGCCCTCGGCGACGGCCCGCGGCGCGGGGCTCGGCGGGTCCCCCGCCTCGACGAACTCCACGAAGCGCGGGCAGGCCTGCGTGGACAACTCGAGGCCGGCGGCGGCGGCGAAGGCGTCCTCGTAGGCCCGCGAGTTGATCGTGCCCTCGGTGCCGATGACGCCGATGCGGCCGTTGCGCGTCTGCTGCACGGCCGCGCGCACGGCCGGTTGGATCACCTCGACCACGGGGATGCCCGCGCCGATGGTGTACCGCTCGCGGGCGTCGCGCAGCACGGCGGACGACGCGGTGTTGCACGCGATGACGAGCAGCTTGACGCCCTGGGCGACGAGGTCGTCCATCACGGCGAGGGCGTACTCGCGCACCTGGGCGATGGGCTTGGGTCCGTACGGCGAGTGGGCCGTGTCGCCCACGTACCGGATCGACTCGTGGGGCAGCTGGTCGATGATCGCCCGCGACACGGTGAGGCCGCCGACGCCGCTGTCGAAGACTCCGATGGGTGCGTCCGTCACGACCACGAAGCCTACCCGTCGCGAGCCGCGACCCCCGGGACGACCGGGCGAGCCTAGGCTGGCGGGGTGACCAGCGCACTGTTGACCGACCGGTACGAGCTCACCATGGTGGAGGCCGCCCTCAAGGCGGGCACGGCCCACCGGGACAGCGTCTTCGAGGTGTTCGCCCGGCGCCTGCCCGAGGGGCGGCGTTACGGCATCGTCGCGGGTACCGGTCGATTCCTCGAACTGCTCGCCGACTTCCGCTTCGGCGACGACGAGGTGGCCTGGCTGCGCGAGGCGGGGGTCGTGGACGCCACGACGGCCGACTGGCTGGCCGACTACCGGTTCTCGGGCGACATCTGGGGCTACGCCGAGGGCGAGGTGTACCTGCCCGGGTCGCCGCTGCTGGTCATCGAGTCGACGTTCGCCGAGGCCGTGCTGCTCGAGACCCTGGCGCTGAGCGTCTTCAACTACGACTCGGCCGTGGCCAGCGCGGCGGCGCGCATGGTCTCGGCCGCCGACGGGCGCCCCCTCGCCGAGATGGGCTCACGCCGCACGGGCGAACGCAGCGCCGTGGCCGCGGCCCGGGCCGCCTACATCGCGGGCTTCGGCGCCACGAGCAACCTCGAGGCCGGCCGGACGTGGGGCGTCCCGACGATGGGCACCGCGGCCCACGCGTTCACGCTGTTGCACGACAGCGAAGAGGATGCCTTCCGCGCCCAGGTCGACACCCTGGGGCCGGGCACCACCCTGCTCGTCGACACCTACGACATCCCCGAGGCCGTGGCCACGGCCGTCCGGGTGGCCGGGCCAGGGCTCGGAGCCGTGCGCATCGACAGCGGCGACCTGCCGTCGCTGGTCGGACAGGTCCGCACCCAGCTCGACGCGCTCGGCGCGACGGGGGCGAAGATCACCGTCACGAACGACCTCGACGAGTACACGATCGCCGCGCTGCGCGCGGCCCCGGTCGACTCCTTCGGCGTGGGCACGTCGGTCGTCTCAGGCTCGGGCCACCCGGCAGCCGGCATGGTCTTCAAGTTGGTCGCCCGTCGCGGCGATGAGGGCGACTGGGTCTCCGTGGCCAAGAAGTCGGCCGACAAGGCCTCGGTCGGTGGACGGAAGTCCCCCGTGCGCGTGATCGTCGACGGGGTCGCCACCCGCGAGCTCATCCGGGTCGGATCGTCCGAGGTCGCGGACGGAGAGCGCTCGCTGCACGTGCCGCTCGTGTCGGCCGGAGAGATCGACACCCGTCACACGGGAGCCGAGGGCGTGGCCCGCGCGCGCCTCCATCGGGCCGCGGCCGTGGCCGAACTGCCCGACCAGGCGCTGCGGCTGGGTCGTGGCGAGCCGGTCGTGCCGACCGTCTACGCCTGACCCGGCGCCGGAATCACTCGGACGTCATCTTCTCGTAGATCTCTTTGCAGGTCGGGCACACCGGGAACTTCTCGGGGTCTCGACCGGGGGTCCACTTCTTGCCACAGAGCGCCTTGACGGGCTTGCCGCTCAGCGCGGACTCCATGATCTTGTCCTTCTTCACGTAGTGCGAGAAACGCTCGTGGTCGCCCGGGTCGATCGCCTCGTCGTTCAGGAGCTTCTCGAGCTCGCGGTCCATGACGTCGAGGCCGCCGCCCGTCTGCGTGTCAGTCATGCAGACATCGTACGTCGACCTCGACTCAGCTGCGGAGGGCGAACGCCAGCAGCTCGGGCGCCCGGCGCGAGAAGACCCGGGCGCCGAGGGCCACACCCGCGACCAGCACGACGAGTCCGACTCCGACACCGAGGACCAGCGACCACGTGCCACCCGCCGGGTAGCCCGTGATCAGGCCGCGACCGGCGAACCAGAGCGCGGGTGCCGTCGCGAGGACCGCTCCTCCGATCATGACGGTCTGCGCCCACGCCGCGGTGGCGCCGTTCGACTGCGGCTGCTGGAACGGGTCGTCGTGCGGGCGGACCGTGGCATAGGGCATGAGGGCAGACACCAGGCTCGACAGACCGAGGCCGCTGAGCAGGAAGCCGGCGCTCACCCCCAGCTCGGACGGCAGCGCCTGCCAGTCGCCGAACAGCCAGGTCGCGACGACCGAGCCCAGCACGACGAGCGGGACACCGATCAGCAGAGGAGGCGCGAGTCGCCCCACGCGGTCCGCCAGACCCCGCGTGTCGGACGCCACGTGCATCCAGAGCGCCGTGCTGTCGTAGGCCACGTCGTTGTGCGGCAGGAAGCCCAGGATGAGGCACATGATCGGCACCGGCACGAGGGCCAGCCAGTTCCAGCTGACGCCCGCGATCCCGAGGGGGACGACGAGCAGCGGCAGGAACGGGATGATGACGAGCGACATGCGGTAACGAGCGTCGCGCATCCAGTAGGTGAGGCTGCGGCCGGCGACGGCCCCGGTCGGCGAGGCCCGGACGTACTCGAACCAGCCGAGGCCGTCGCCGTCGTCGACCTCTTCGGGTTCGGGTCGGTCGACGAACGCACGAGCGACGAGTGCCCGCCAGGCGAGCCAGAGGGCCACGAGCGTGACGGCGGCGATGGCGACGTCGGCCACGACGCGACCGGTCTGGCCGGCGGCGACGTGACCGGGGAGCGCGAGCGCGGCCCCGAACGGCGTCCAGGCGAGGGCGTCCGCGATGACTCCGGTGCCCGAGCGACCGGGCAACGAGAGGCGGACGAGGTCGACGATCACCGGAACGGCCAGCAGGACGACGAGCACCGCGCCGACGAGCGCGAGCTCACGACCGCGACGGGACGTCAGGACGACGCTGTTCAGCGTCGAGGCCACGAGGGCCAGCAACAGCGCGGTGACTCCGGCGACGAGGGCGCCGACGACGGCGACCGCCGCGACGCCGCCGCCCTCACCCCAGGCACGGACGTACCCGGTCGAGAGGACGAGCAGGGCCAGCGTGGGCAGGCCGATCGCGGCACCGAGCGCCAGGCCGACCGCTGCCCGCGCCTCGGGCACGCCGAGGACGGCGAGACGGCGGGGGTCGCTCCAGGCGGGACGGACGGTCGCGAACGGGACGACGGCGAAGCCGACCAGCAGCAGGGCGCCCCCGCCGACCGCGAGGGCGCGGACGTCGTCGAGGGGCGCGTCGCGCAGGCCGCTCACGAGGCTCGCGACCGCGATCGTGACGATGAGGACGGCGAGCACGGAAGCCACGGCGACGGTCAGGCGGCGCGGCCCGAAGCGGACCGTGTTGCCGATCGTCTGGAGCCTCAGTCGGAGAAGTTCTGCAACCATTCCATGCCCTCCGTGACCGCGCGCCCGCCGGCGAGCTCGACGAACCGCTGCTCGAGGGAGCGCCCGGCCCGGACCTCGTCGACCGTGCCGCTGGCGAGGACGTGACCGTCGACGATCACCGCGACGCTGTCGCAGATTCGCTCGACGAGGTCCATGCTGTGGCTCGAGAGCAGCACGGTCCCGCCACCCGCCACGTAGCGCTGCAGGACGTCCGTCACGGTGGCGGCCGACACGGGGTCGACCGACTCGAACGGCTCGTCGAGCACGAGGACCCGCGGCGAGTGGATGATCGCGGCGGCCAGGGCGATCTTCTTCGTCATGCCCACGGAGTAGTCGCTGACGAGACGTCCGAGCGCGTCGTGCAGGCCGAAGGCGGTGGCGAGGTCGGAGGAGCGCTTGCGTGCCGTGACGCCGTCGAGCCCGCGGAGGGTCGCCGAGTAGTAGAGGAGTTGCGCACCGGTCAGCCGGTCGAAGAGTCGAAGGCGGTCGGGGAGGACACCGAGCGACCGCTTCGCCGCGGCCGGGTCACGCCAGACGTCCGCCCCGAGGACGGTCACCGTGCCGGCGTCGGGCCTCAGGAGACCGGTAACGATCGACAGGGTGGTCGTCTTGCCGGCCCCGTTCGGACCGACGATGCCGTAGAACGATCCGGCCCGGACCTCGAGGTCGACGTTCTCGACCGCGACCGTGCCGCCGTAGCGCTTCATGAGCCCCGAGATCGCGAGCACGACGGGGGCCTCGGCGTCGACGACGCGGGCCGGTCGTACGGCGCCCTCGTCGGCGGGGGCCCGTTCGGTCTCGACGACGACGCCGTCGGCCTCGATCTCGGCCTCAGCCTCGGAGAGGTCGATGGCGGTCTCGTCGGGCGCGGTCCCGGCGTCGTCGGCCGGGGTGGCCGACGGTGCGTCACCGGCGAGCGCGTCGTCCAGGGCGGCGGCCGATTCCTCTTCGGCGGACAGGGCGTCACCGAAGTAGTCGTCGGCGGAGACGGGGACGACGACGGGGCCGGCCGTCGTGACGCCCGCATCGGCGAGTTCGGCGACGACCTCTTCTTCTGCGGCCCTCGCCGCCGCCTCGGCCCGGGCGCGCGCGTTCGCGGCGCGGGTCGCTGCCGCCTTCTTTGCCGCCGCCGACCGGTCGGCAGCGGGGCGCTGGGAGGGTTTGCGGGGCGGGGCGGGCTGGGGGGGGGCCGAGGGCGTGCGGGCCGTCGCGGCCTTCGTCACGGGCGCGCGGGCCGTCGTGGCGTCGGTCGTGGTGGCCGTCCCCTCGGCCGCGTCCCCCGCAGTCGTCGCGTCGTCGTCCACTGTGTTCTCCCCCTGGTCGGACGCGGCCACCGCTCCGACCGTGTCGTCACCCGGCGTCGAGTCGGGGGCGATGTCACCCACTTCGTCCTCGCGCCGTCCAGCCATCGCCCCACCGTACCAAGGCCACGACGCCGACCGGACGACGGGAGACGCATATCACGAATGGGACACGCTTCGGGCCCGTTCCCTGGCTGCCCTTGGCCTCATCGGGTAGTCTGCAACAGCACGACGACGTGTCCAGATCGACGCTCCGCGGTGAACACCGCTCGAACACGAGGCGAACCGCACCCAGAGACGGGTCCGGTCCGCACCGCCGGGGCCACCGCAGAGCCCGTCCCGCATGGGCTCGCCCCTTGTGAGGAGACCAGCGTGAGCAAGAACGACACGAACCACCGCCAGCAGATCGTCATCCTGGCCGCCGGGCTCGGCAGCCGCCTCGGCCGCTCGTTGCCCAAGGCACTGACCGAGCTGAACGACGGCCGCACCATCATGCAGCAGCAGTTCGACAACATCCGTGACGCATTCGGGCCCGACGCCCGGGTCACCGTCGTCGTCGGCTACAAGTTCGAGCACATCGTCGAGGCGTTCCCGTCGGCCTCGTTCGTCTACAACGAGATGTACGACCAGACCAACACGTCGAAGAGCCTGCTCCGCGCCCTGCGGGCCAGCGCTTCCGGCGGCGTCCTGTGGATGAACGGTGACGTCGTCTTCGACCCCACGGCCCTCACCCGCGCGGCTCGACTCGTCCGCGACGACCAGTCGTTCGTCACCGTCAACACCTCCAAGGTGTCCGACGAAGAGGTCAAGTACACGACCGACGCCGAGGGCTACATCGCCGAGCTGTCGAAGCAGGTCAAGGGCGGACTCGGCGAGGCCGTGGGCATCAACTACGTGTCCAAGGCCGACAAGGCGACGCTCGTGCACCAGCTCTCCAAGGTCGACAACCAGGACTACTTCGAGCGTGGCATCGAACTGGCCATCGGCCAGGACGGGCTACGCTTTGAGCCCGTGGACATCTCCGACCTCTACGCCGTCGAGGTCGACTTCGCCGAAGACCTCGAGCGCGCGAACCTGTTCGTCTGAACCGGGCCGTCTCCCGACGGCTGCGTGGCCTTGTGTGATGTCCTGAACGAGAAGGGCGTCCGTGAGCACTGACCTGGCCGAACGGCCCCGTCGAAGCGGCTTCGCGCGGTACCGCCAGACGCTCTGGCTGCTGACGAGTCGCGACCTCAAGGTCCGGTACTCCACGTCGAAGCTCGGCTACTTCTGGTCGATCCTCGACCCGCTCGTGATGTCGGGCATCTACTTCTTCGTCTTCTCCGTCGTCTTCAAGCGCTCGGTCGGCGACGAGCCGTACATCGTCTTCCTCCTGTCCGGCCTCCTGCCCTGGATGTGGTTCAACGGCGCGGTCTCCGACAGCACCCGGGCGTTCATCCGCGAGGCGAAGCTCGTCCGGTCGACCAAGATCCCCCGGACGATCTGGGTGTTCCGACTCGTGGGTTCGAAGGGCATCGAATTCGCCCTGAGCCTGCCCGTCCTGGCCTTGTTCGCCGCCGTGGGAGGGGCGCAGCTGCACTGGCAGGTGGTGTTCTTCCCCCTGGCCATGGTCATGCAGACCGTGCTCGTCGCCGGGGTGGGGCTCATCGTGGCGCCGCTCGTCGTGTTCTTCCGCGACCTCGAGCGCGCCACGAAGCTCGCCCTGCGGTTCGCCTTCTACGCCTCGCCCATCATCTACGGCACCCAGGACCTCCCCGAGGGCCTCCACCTTCTGGCCGCGTTCAACCCACTGAGCGGAATCTTCGGCCTCTACCGGTCGGCGTTCTTCCCGGAGCAGTTCGACCTGACCGAGGTGCTCGTCGGCGGGGCCGTGTGCGTCGTGGTCCTGGCCGTCGGGCTGCTCGTCTTCCGATCGAGCGAGCGTGCCGTCCTGAAGGAGATCTGATGTCCACCACCGGACAGCGCCCCGTGATCCGCGTCGACGGCGTCGGCATCCGCTTCCGCCGCAACCGGCGCGGGCGGCGATCGTTCAAGGACCTCTTCGCCGACAGCAGCAGGCGGTCGCGACCGGGCGAGTTCTGGGCCCTCCGCGACGTCAGCTTCGAGGTCCAGCCGGGCGAGGCCATCGGCGTCGTGGGACGGAACGGTCAGGGCAAGTCGACGTTGCTCAAACTGGTTGCCGAGGTGATCCTGCCCGACACGGGCACCGTCGAGGTGTCGGGCGGCGTCGCCCCTCTCATCGAGATCACCGGTGGCTTCGTCGCCGACCTGACGGTGCGGGAGAACGTCTACCTGACCGCCGGCCTGCACGGCATGACCCGACCCGAGATCGACCAGCGCTTCGACGAGATCATCGACTTCGCCGAGATCGGCGACTTCGTCGACACCCCCTACAAGCACCTCTCGAGCGGCATGAAGGTCCGCATCGCGTTCGCCGTCATCTCACGCCTCGAAGAGCCCGTCGTACTCGTCGACGAGGTGCTCGCCGTGGGGGACAAGGCCTTCCGCGAGAAGTGCTATGCCCGGATCGGCGAGATGCTGGCCGACGGTCGCACGCTCTTCCTCGTGTCGCACAACGAACGCGACCTCAAGCGGTTCTGCCGACGGGGCCTCTACCTCGACAAGGGTGCCCTGGTGTTCGACGGCCCACTCGACGACGCCCTCGCCAGGTACGCCTCCGATCACCCTCCCCGCCCCTCGGCGTAGTGTCGACCCGTGCCCGAACGCAGTCAGCCCCACAGCCCCGATCACGCCGCCTCGACGACGGACGCACAGCTCGCCGCCCGCGACGCAGCGAACTCGACCGAGTACCACTACCAGACGTCGGCGCCCGACCGGTCGGACGACGCCGCCTGGGTGCGCCGTCTCGACAAGCTGTTGGCCGTCCAGCGCCCGGTCGTCGTCAAGCACGTCGCCACGTTGCGTCGCCGTCACAAGAAGGCGACGCCGCAGAAGCTGATCACCATCCTCGAGCGCGAATACCTCGCCGCGGTCACGACCGGCGGGGCCGCCGTCGGGGCCAGCGCGGTGATCCCCGGTGTCGGCTGGGGCGTGTCGCTGGCACTCTCGGGCGTCGAGACCGCCGGCTTCCTCGAGGCGAGCGCCCTCTTCGCGCAGTCCGTGACCGAGGTCCACGGCATCGCCGTCTCGGATCCCGACCGCGCCCGGGCACTGGTCATGGCGATGCTGCTCGGCGGTCCCGGTGCCAGCCTCGTCCGTCAGTTCGCCGGTGAGGCCATGGGCACGGCTCCGGCCCGGACCGCGTTCTGGGGCGAACTGGTCACCTCCAAGCTGCCGAAGGCGGCCATGAGCGGTCTCACCGACACGATCCGCAAACAGTTCATCCGACGGTTCGCCGCCTCGCAGGGGGCCTCCGTCCTCGGCCGGGCCCTCCCGTTCGGCATCGGGGCCGTCGTGGGTGGGACCGGCAACCACCTGCTCGGACGAAAGGTCGTCACGACGGCCCGCACGGCGTTCGGTGCGGCGCCGGCCGAGTTCCCGGTGGACCTGTCCCTCTGAGCGGTCGCCCCGTGACGGGCGACCCGCCGGCCGGCGTGGCCCGTCACTTCTCCCTCGACGGGTCCTCCCCAGGCGGCCGTGGTCCACAGGGACTCGAGACGACCCTCGGCGGTCGCTCCTAGGGTCGTCGACATGACGTCGACGACCCTCGCATACACCGTCCCCTTCACCCTCGACCGCTCCCGCGCACCCCGTGTCTACCGACTGGTCAACGACTCCCCCGAGACCGTGACCGGCGTCCGGGTCACCCTCGTGGGCACGGGGCTGCTCGTCCCCGTCGCGACCACCCGACTCGACCCCGGCGATTCCGTCGACCTCTGCGTGCTGGGCGTCGAACTGACCCGCAGCGCGATCGCCGTTGTGCGGTGGTTCCGGCCCGACGGCGACGAGTACCTGTGGCGGTTCAGCTTCTGACCCGGGGGCGAGCCCTGTCGTGTGAGGGGCCGCGTCAGCTGGTGAGGCGAGCCCGTCTCTCGGCGACGTAGTCAGCCGCGGTGAAGGCCTCGAGGACGGGCGGCAGGTGATCGACTCCGAGGCCGGCGACCAGGACGGCCGGGTCGACCCCCAAGACCACGGCGAGCCGGACGATCGTGTGCAGCACGGGGTTGCCGATGCCGCGCTCGATCTTTCCGTAGTTCGACACGTTCATGCCCGCGAGGTGCGCCACCTCGTCCTGGCTCAGACCGAGCCGCAGGCGCTCGTCGCGGATGCGTTCTCCGAAGAGACGGGCAGCGGCGGACGTCGGTTCAGGCATGCCTCATGGATACGCTGCTCAGCACCTGAGATCCAGAGTCCACATCACTGAGACATGAATGCCTCAGCGATGAGAGACTCCCGATGTCTCGTACCCCTGGTCAGAGGTCGGACGCCTCGGTGTCTCCGGCGTCGTGGTCGGCATCCTCGGCCGCACCGGTCGAGCGTAGCTCGTCGAACGACGGTCGGCGCGCGGCGTAGTCGTCACGCAGCCGCACGAGATCCGCCACCGCGTTCTCGAAGCGATGCGTGGCCGCACCGGGCGACGTGTCGCCGAAGTGACGTCGAACCCAGTGCTCGAGACGGTCCCGCGCCTCCGGATCGTCGACGACCCGGTCGACGACGGCGACGATGTCGCCCGCGCCGTCGGCCGTCAACCATTCGGCGTCGCCGAGGTAGCCCGACTCGTCGACGTCGGCCTCGACGGCCACCGGACGGGTCACGACCAGGGGCCGGCCCGTCGCGAGGCGGTCGTAGACCATCGCCGAGATGTCGGTCACGGCGACGTCGGCCGCGGCCAGTTGCCAGCCGAGTTCGGGCCCCTCGTCGTGGACGTGGTGGGCCCCGGGATCACGCGTGTTGGCCTCGGCCAGGGCCCGGATGATCGCCTCGTGGGCTCGCCGGTACTCGGGGTCGAGCACACCGCTGCGCGGGTGCGCCCGGTAGACGACCCGGTGACGCCCCGAGGCCAGCAGGGCCCTGACGAGGGCGAGGCCGTGCGTGGCGATCGATCCGTAGGCGGCTGCAGGACGGTCGCCCTCCCACGTGGGGGCGTAGAGCACGACCAGACGGTCGTCGTCGGGGTAGGGCACCTCGCCCGAGAAGTGGTCGGCCTGGGGCCGACCGATGGGCACGGCACGCTTGTCGAGGTCGTAGTCCCAGAGCTTGGCGGCCAGGCGGTCCTTCGCGGCGTCGCCCGCGACGAAGGCGTAGTCGTACGCCTTGAACTGGTTCGTCGTCATGTACATCTTGTCGCTCTCGCCGTGGTTGACGAAGACGTGCCACATGCGGCCGTACCGCATCATCTGGAAGTTCTTGGCGTTCTGGTTGACGTACAGCGTCATGGCGAGGGGTTGAGCGGCGACGAAGTCCTCGAGGTCGGCCACCTTGCGGGCGTACACGAGGGGCACCGGGCTCTCGTCGAGCATCGTGACCATCGTGCCCGGCGAGCGGACGACGATCGCGACGGGGAAGGTCTCGGCCAGGCGGGCGAGCGGTGCGTACCACTGCCGTATCTGGTACATGTTCACGGTTGTGTCGGCGAAGTACACGGCGACGCGGACCGTGCCCGGAGCGGGCGTCGCCGCGGCCCGTGGGTCGCGCTCGAGCCGGCGTCGACTGCTGCGCGAACGGACGGCGCGGCGGGCGAGGCTCCAGGCGAGCCCCAGGTCTCGGGTCAACGGCACATGCCCTCCTCGGGTCGGTCCGCCACCCCGATCGGCGCCGGACCCCGGAAAGCCTAGAGGACCGGAGGTCGGCCGGCCCTGGACATGCGGAGGACCGTTACCCAACCGATGGACCGTCGACCGCCCGGCGCCTCTCGCCACCCCTCCGCCCAGCCCGCGAACCACGGCCGCAGGCGGCGCGGGGTCCGTGCCCACCGCAGCAGCTGGACCGCCGTCCAGGACGCCACGTAGACGGGGACGAGCGGCCAGGGGAGGTTGCGCTTGGCCAACCAGACCCGGTTGCGGGCGTTCAGCCGGTAGTACTCGGCGTGGCGCGCCGGGTCGATGGCCGGATGGTTCGCCACGAGCGAGCCCTCGTACCAGGTGCGCCTGCCCTGGGCCCAGACCCGCCACGCCAGCTCGATGCCCTCGTGCGCGTAGAAGTACGGCTCGCCCCAGCCGGCACAGGCGTCGAAGACGTCGCGGGGCAGCAGGGTCGCCCCCTCCCAGACCGAGAAGACGTCGCTCGACCGGCGAGGGTCACCCTTGCGCAGGCGAGGCGTCCATCGACGCGGGTTGACGGCACCGTCGGGGTCCACGACCCGTGGCTGCAGGAGCCCGATCTCGGGTCGGGCCCGCAACAACGCGACGGCATCGGCGAGGAACCGGTCGGAGGGCAGGCTCGCGTCGTCGTCGAGGAAGAAGATCCAGTCGCCCGAGACGGCTTCGGCCCCCCGGTTGCGGCCGGCGGGGATGCCCACGTTCTCGGCGAGCTCGAGCAGGCGGACTCCGGTCGGCACCTCGACCTCCGCGGTCGCGGCGTCGCGTCCGTTGACCACGCAGACGACGTCCAGGTCGACGTCGCGCTGGGCCAGCAGCGAGGCCAGCCCCCGACGCAGGTCGCCGGGGCGTCGCCCCTGGGTCAGGCTCACGACTCCGACCCGGGGCAGGACCTCGCTCAGGAGCGCACCCGCTTCGACGCCATGATCGCGACGAAGTGACCGACCAGCGCCAGCACCGACAGCGGGAGCAGGGCGACGAGCAGGACACGGTCGGCGGTCACGCCTCCGACGACGAGGCCGACGAGCGCGGCGAGGAAGACGAGCATGGTCAGCTCGACGGAGTGGTACAGCCGGTGGAACGGCACGAAGCGCGCGGCGCTGCGCAGTCGGGACAGGAGGCGCCCGCTCGGCTGCGTCGCGCCTCCTCGTTTGTCTTCGAGCCGGTCGAGGCCCGCGTTCGCGCGGGCGACGTGGACCATGTCGTTGAGGGCCTTGTTGAGCACGATCACGAGGGCCAGGGCGAAGCCCGCGGTCGTCCAGAGGAAGTCGCCCGGCGTCTCGAACGGGAACCCGGCGGCGCGGATGCCCAGCACGATCGGGATGAGGGCCTCGGTCGAGTAGTGGCCGACCTTGTCGAGGAAGACCCCGGCCGGCGAGCTGGTGCCCCGCCAGCGGGCGACCTCGCCGTCACAGCAGTCGACGAGCATCTGCAGTTGGCCCAGCACGAGGGCGAGCAACGCACCGGTGATGCCCGGCACGAGCAGCGACAGGGCGGTGCACCAGCCGACCAAGATCATCAGCCCGGTCACGCCGTTCGCCGAGACGCTCGTCTTGAGCAGCCACCAGGTCAGGTAGGGCGAGACGTCGCGCAGGTACAACGAGGCCGTCCAGTGCTCGGCGTTCGCACGACTGCGCACCTCGGGCGGCTGGGCGACGCGGCGCAACTCGGCGATCGAAGACGGTCTGGTGGGCAGCGCGGTCATCGGCGGCTACCTTCCGGTCTGGGCGGTGATGTTCTTCGTGAGGTCGAGGAAGCCGAGCACGAAGCCGACGCCCCACCCGAAGTGGATGGAAGGCAAGACTACGAGAAACCAGAGGCGGGTGCGGAGGTCGTCGCCGCGGGCGGCGAGCAGTGCCGCCGCGAGGACGAAGACCACGTACACACCGGGCACGACGAGGGCGAGCGTCGCCCACCCGAGCGGGCTGCCGAGCGCCAGCCCGCCCACGCCGACCAGACCGACCAACAGGCCGAGGGCCACCCCGACCACCATGACGGGTGGCACCAGGTACCGCAAGGTGTTCGCCTTCGGGAACCGTCGGGCCAGTTCGCCCCGCCACAGCCCGGTGGCGACGAACTGTCGGGCCAGCTTGCGCAGGCTCGGGCGAGGTCGGTAGGTGACCACGAGCCGCGGGGTGAACCAGACCGTCCCGCCCGTGGCCCGGAGCCGCCGGTTGAGCTCCCAGTCCTGACCGCGCTTGACGCCCTCGTCGAAGAGCCCGACCTCGAGCAGTCGGTGCCGCAGGAAGACGCCCAGGTAAGCCGTCTCGGTCGGGCCCTCGGCGCCGCCGACGTGGTGGGGCGTGCCCCCGAGGCCGACCCTGCTGCCGTAGGCCCGGGCCACGGCTTTCTCGAAGGGCGTGCGCCCGACGGCGGCCATGATGCCGCCCACGTTGTCGGCTCCACTGCGCTCGAGGGTCTCGACCGCGATGCGCGTGTAGTCGCTCGGCAGCACCGAATGGGCGTCGACGCGCACCGTGATCGGGTGGACCGAGGCGCGGATGGCCACGTTGAGGCCGGCCGGGGTCGAGCCGCCGGGGTTGGGGATGCTCCGGACCCGGGGGTCGGCCGCCGCCATCTCGGCCACGACCTCGTTCGTGCGGTCGACGCTCGGGCCGAGGGCCAGGATCACCTCGAACGGGCCCTCGTAGTCCTGGACGAGCAGGCTCTCGACCGCGGCCCGGATCTCACGCTCTTCGTTGAGGACGGGCATGACGTACGAGACACCGGGTCGGGTGGCGTCGCCTGCTTGCATGGATCGCGTTCCTCGGGCTCGTGAGCGCCGGGGAGGCGCGGGTCGGGACTGCGGACGGCCGCAGGGATCGTGGCGAGCTTAGCAACACCCGAACGGGGGCCGGGACGCCGTCGCGTCCCGACCCCCGCCGTGCCCATCGGGGTGACCCGTCAGCTGGTCAAGGTGTCGAGGGTGACCTTCGTCGTGTCGGTCGTCCCGTCTCGGACGTAGGTCAGGTCGGCCGTCGCGCCACCGGCGAGGAACCTGACCTGCGCCGTGAGGTCGGTCCGGTCACTGATCGGCACGCCGTTGAACTCGGTCACGACGTCGCCCTGCCGCAGGCCAGCGTTCTGTGCCGCACCACCGGGGCTGAGCTGGACGATGAGAGCACCGACCCGGGTGGCCGCCGCGTCGCTCGTGGCGTCGTTGACACTGGCACCGAGGAGGCCATGACTGGCCTTGCCGTTCGCCATGATCTCTTTGGCGACCCGCTGCACGAGGTTCGACGGCACCGAGAACCCGACGCCGATGCTGCCGGACGACTCCCCTGAACTGGCGATGGCGACGTTGAGGCCGATCAGCTCGCCCTGCGAGTTGAGCAGCGCACCACCGGAGTTGCCCGGGTTGATCGACGCGTCGGTCTGGATGACCGGCAGCGAGATGACCGAGCTGGCCTGGTTCTGCGGGGAGCCGTCACCGTTGTTGAACGAGAAGGGCCCCTGGCCGTTGTTGTCGTTCTGCTGGCCCTCGTCGCTGCCGTCGGTCGGCGCTGCCGAGGACTGTACGGTGATGCTGCGGTTCAGCGTCGAGACGATGCCGTCGGTCACCGTGTTCGACAGGCCGAGCGGTGCTCCGATGGCCACAGCCGTGTCACCGACGTTCAGCTTCGACGAGTCGGCGAACTCGATCGGGGTGAGCCCCGTCGCGTCGACCTTCAGCACGGCGAGGTCGACCGTGGGGTCGAGCCCCACGACCTCGGCCGGCAGGATGCTGCCGTCGCTGAGCGTGACGGTGACGGTGCCCGACGCGCTGGCCCCGTCCAGGGTGACGACGTGCGTGTTCGTCACGATGTACCCGTCGTCGCTCAGGATGACGCCCGAGCCGGTGCCGCCGGACTCACCCGCCGTCACGTTGATCGTGACGACCGACTTCGTCGCTTTCGCCGCGACCGCCGTGACGACCGTCGCGTCGTCGTAGTCGTTCACCGTCAGGTCGCGGGACTCACCGGTCGCCGAGACACCGGCCCCGGAGTCGCGGGAGAGCACGGCAGCGACGCCACCACCCGCCGCGCCGCCCACGAGGACGCCGACCAAGAGGGCCGCGGCGACGGACCCCACGCCACGCCGGCTCTTCTTCGGCTTCTGCGAGGGCGCCTGCCAACCCGCCGCGGCGTACGAGTTCGTCGTGTCGTACGCGAACGCCGACGGGTCGGAGGGCTGGCGATAGGGGTCGCCCTGTTGGTACGACCCTGGCTGCTGGTAGGGGTCGTTCTGCTGGTACGACCCTGGCTGCTGGTACGACCCTGGCTGCGGGTAGGCACCCGGCTGCTGATGCGAACCGGGCTCCTGGTGAGATCCGGCTTGCTGGTACGAAGCAGGCTGCTGCTGAGAGCCGGGCTGCTGGTACGACCCGAACTGCTGGTACGACGGCGGCTGCTGGTACGAGCCGGGGTGGGGCTGAGTCCGGTCGTGGGCCCGGTCGTGCCGCGACTCGTCGGCCCCGGACTCGAAGGACCCGGCCTGCGGGGTGCTGCCGGGCAGCGGCGGAGCACCGTAGGTGACGCCCTGGTCGGCCGGGTACGGCGTCGTGGGCTGGGCGCCGTCGTGCGCGCTCCGGTCGTCGCCCGGGACGCCCTGCGAACCGTCGGCGGTGCCCTCGGGCGTGCGCGGGGCGCCGTCGTCGGTGTCGTCGTGGCGGGGGGTGTCGGTCATGGTGCTCCTTCCAAGCCCTGACAGCCTGGTCGCCCAAGCTGGGCGGATCATACGGCGAGCCTGTGAGCGGACTGCACCCAGCTTATGCGGCGGCTGGACACGACCACCCCGGCACCCGTCCTGCGGAGATACGGTGACGGGATCATGACTCCTCCAGCACCCTGGCAGCGCGCGGCGAGCGGCGCGATGCTCCTCGACGGCGCGGGCCGACTCGCCCCGACGGTCTTCGCCGAGATGTCGGCCCTCGCCACGGCGACCGACAGCATCAACCTCGGGCAAGGCTTCCCGGACGAGGACGGCCCGGTCGAGGCCCGCGAGGCGGCGCACGAGGCCCTGCGCTCCGGCCTCAACCAGTCCCCGCCGGGCCGGGGCATGCCCGTCCTGCTCGAGGCGGTCGCCGCCCCCCCGCGGCGGGTCTTCGGCCGCGACCTCGACCCGCGGCGCGAGGTGCTCGTGACCGCGGGGGCGACCGAGGCACTGGCGGCGACGATCCTGGCGTTCGTCGACCGGGGTGACGAGGTGGTCACGCTCGAACCGTTCTACGACGCGTACGGAGCCGTCATCGGGCTCTCGGGCGGCGTCCACGTCACCGTTCCGCTCCGGGGTCCGGACTCGACGGTCGACCCGGACGAACTGCGCCGGGCCTTCGGACCGCGCACGCGGCTCGTCGTGCTGAACGATCCGCACAACCCCACGGGCAGCGTCCTCGACGACGCGACCAGGCGCCTCCTGCTCGAGCTCGCCGTCGAGCACGACGCACTCGTCGTCACCGACGAGGTCTACGAGCACCTGCTCTTCGACGGTGCGGTCCACGTGCCGTTCGCCACCCTGCCCGGCGCGGCGGCTCGGACGATCAGCATCTCGTCGGGGGGCAAGACCTTCAACACGACGGGGTGGAAGATCGGCTGGCTGACCGGTCCGGCGGAGCTCGTCGACCGCATCGTCGCCGTCAAGCAGTACCTGACCTTCGTGAACGGTTCGGTCTTCCAGCCCGCGATCGCCGTCGGGCTCGGACTCCCCGACGCCTACTTCGAGGGGATCGCACGCACGCTGGCCCACAAACGCGACGTCCTGTCCGACGGGCTGCGTCGTGCCGGGTTCGCCGTGCGCGCCAGCCACGGCTCGTACTTCGTGGTCGCCGACGCCGCCCCCCTGGGCTTCGACGACGCGGCCGACCTGTGCCGGCGGCTTCCCGAGCTGGCCGGTGTCGTCGGGCTGCCGATCAGCGCCTTCTGCCACCCGGTGCTCGCCGCCGAGCAGTCGTCCCTCGTCCGGTTCGCCTTCTGCAAGCGCATCGAGGTGCTCGAGCAGGCGTCGGCCCAGCTCGCGTCACTCTCGGTCTGAGCCCCTCGCCGAGGGCGGACCGCTGCCGTCACGGCGCGGGATGACGTCGTACCGACGGAGGGCCAGGGACGGGTTCGTCCGGCGCACGGCCGCGATCCGGTCGGCCGAGACCCTGCCCAGTGCCATGACGTCGACCTCGTCGCCGACCGACGCGAGTGCCACGCCCGTCGGATCGACGATCGTGCTGCAGCCGACACCGACGGGCGGAGCGTGGTCCGCCGCCGCGACGTACACGGTGTTCTCGAGCGCCCGGGCCGTCAGCAGGGTCGTCCAGTGGTGCTGCTTGAGCGGTCCGCGCACCCACTCGGCCGGCATCAGGACGACGTCGGCCCCGGCGTCGACGAGCGTCCGCGTGACCTCGGGGAACCTCAGGTCGTAGCAGGTCTGCAGGCCGAAGACGAGCCCGGCGACCTCGAAGGTCGCGGCGACGGCCAGCGGGCCGGGCACGATCCAGCGGGACTCCTGCCCACCGAACGCGTCGTAGAGGTGCTGCTTCGAGTACGTGGCGACGAGGCCCCGACCGGGTGCCACGGCCACGAGCAGGTTCTCGAACCGCGCCGGATCGGGCGACACCGCGACCAGGCCGGCGACGAGCACGACGCCGAGCCGATCCGCCAGTGCGGCCAGGTGGCGCACGAACGGCCCGTCCGTGGGTTCCGCGGCCTCGAGGTACGACGTCCCCAGCTCGGCCGAGAAGTACGACGAGTACTCGGGGAAGACGGCCACCTGCGCGCCCCGTCGGGCCGCCTCCTCGGCGAGGGCCGTGATGGTCCGCAGGTTGCGCGCCGTGTCGTCACCGGGGGCGGTCTGCACCACCGCGACGACGACGTCGGGCGCGCCGGCGGTGCCGCCGGTGCTCATCGCGCCCACCGCCCGGCCGCCAGCGCGGCCGCCTCGCCCAGCCAGAAGGAGGCGCGGGTCGTCGACTCGAGGACGTCGCCCGCCAGCTGCGTGGTCGACACGACGTCGGCGAATCCGTCGTCGGGGGCATCGACGGAACCGGCGACGAGCACGACCGGGACTCCGGCGGCGTCGGCCATCCGCCGCACGAGCGACACGGTCTTCCCGGCGGCGGTCTGACCGTCGAACCGCCCTTCTCCGGTGACGACCACGTCACCGTGGGCCAGGGCTTCCGAGAGTCCGACGACCTCGGCGACGGCGACGGCTCCGGGTTGCAGACGCGCACCCCAGGCGAGCAGACCGAAGCCCGTCCCGCCTGCGGCTCCCGCCCCGGGGGTCGTGGGATCGACGTCGACGAGGCTCGCGAAGCGCTCGAGACCCCGTTCGAGTGCGAGGACGTCGTCGGCCGAAGCACCCTTCTGCGGCCCGAACGCGGCAGCGGCACCGTGGGGGCCGAGCAGGGGACTGTCGACGTCGACCAGCAGCGTGACGCCGTCGGGCGGGAGGTCGATCAGGCCTGAGAGATCGACCCGGGCAGCCGTGGTGAGCCCGTGGTTGCCCGGACCGACGGGCTCCCCCAGAGAATCGACGATCCGGGCACCGAGTGCGGTGAGGGCGCCTGCTCCCCCGTCGGTCGATGCGCTGCCCCCGAGTCCGACGAGGAGGCGCGCAGCGCCGGCGTCGACGGCTGCGCGGATGACGTCACCCAGGCCGCGCGTGTCCGCGTCGTGCGGAGCGGCCTGGGCCAGGAGGCCGAGCCCGCAGGACGAGGCGAGTTCGACGACAGCCGTGCCGTCGGGCAGCGCCAGCCAGGGGGCGTCGACGCGACGGCCGTCGGGGCCCCCCACGACGACCTCGTGACGGATGCTTCCGGGTACGGCGCGCTCGAACGCATCGAGGGTGCCTTCTCCGCCGTCGGCGAGGGGCAGCGCCACGACGACGTCACCGGGCCGTGACCGGGACCACCCTGAGGCGAGGGCGGCCGCGGCCTCGGACGCATCCAGGCTGCCCTTGAACGAATCGGGGGCGAGGACCACCCGGAGTCTCGACATGCGTCAACCTTGGCATGATCAGCCACGACCGTACAGAACCGGCCGAGGGCTTGACGGCATGACGAAAGCCCCGGTCATTCGACCGGGGCTTTCTTCTTTCTTGTTGCGGGGGCAGGATTTGAACCTACGACCTCTGGGTTATGAGCCCAGCGAGCTACCGAACTGCTCCACCCCGCGGCACAAGAAGAAACACTAGCACGGCATTCGGACGCCGTCCAATCGAGCACCCCCGGCGGCGATCGTCACTTCGCCGCCCACACGACGAACCCCCTCCCGGCGTGCTGGGAGGGGGTTCGTCGACTTGCCTGTCGCGTGACTACTGACCGCTGGCTGCGACCGCGTCCTCGAGGGCCGTCTGGAGGCGCGTGTCGGCTTCCGCTGCTGCCACGAGGTCGTTCTCGGCGTAGGCCGCGGCACGGTCGGTCAGGGCCTGCTGTGCGTCGGCCAGGGCCTGGTCGAGCGCCGCGTTGTCGGTACCCGTCCCCGTGTCACCGGTGTCGGGCGTCGCCGCGCCCCCGTCGGTCGCCCCGTCGCCGGTGTCCGTGCCGGTTCCGTCGGCGCCGTCACCCGTGGTCGGCACGCCGTTGTCTCCGGCCGTCGCACCCGAGTTGCCTCCGAACAGCGAGTCGAGGGCGCCGTCGAGGGTGTCTTCGAAGGCGATCTTGTCGCCGAACGACACCAGGATGCGCTGCAGGACCGGATACGACGTCTCGGAGTTCGACTTCACGTAGATCGGCTGCACGTACAGCAGACCGCCACCGACCGGCAGGGTCAGCAGGTTGCCTCGGACGACGCTCGTGTCACCCCGGGTGAGGAGTGCGAGCTGGTTCGCCACCGCGGTGTCGGTGTTGAAGTTGTTCTGCACCTGTCCGGGGCCGGGCAAGGTGTCGGTGCGCGGCAGCGCCAGCAACGTGAGCTTGCCGTAGTCCGACGAGATCTCACCCGGCGTCGACCCCGCATCGGCGTTCGCCGCGAGGTAGCCCGTCAGGACGTTGCGCGCGTTCTCACCCGACTGCTGAGGGATGTACGTCGAATAGATCGAGAACGCCGGGTCTTGGTCGGGCAGCTGCAGCGTCAAGTAGTACGGAGGCTGCAACGGCGGGTTCTGCGCGTTGCTCGTCGGCTCGTTGGGTGTGACCCAGGCGTCGTCGCTCGAGTAGAACGAGTCGGCGTCCGTCACGTGGTAGGTGCCGAGGATCGCCCGCTGCACCTTGAACATGTCCTGCGGGTAGCGCACGTGCTGGAGCAACTCGGCAGACATGTCGCTCAGGGGCGACAGCGTCGACGGGAAGATCTTGTCGTACGTCTGCAGGATCGGGTCGCTGGTGTCCCACGCGTAGAGCTTGACCGAGCCGTCGTAGGCGTCGACCGTGGCCTTCACCGAGTTGCGGATGTAGTTGATGTTGTTCGACGCGTACACCGGGCGGTCGTTGTACGTGTCGGCGATCGCATCGGACAACGCCTGCGGCTTCGAGTACGGGTACTCGTTCGTCGTCGTGTATCCGTCGACGATCCAGACGACCTTGCCGTCGACGACGGACGGGTAAGGCGCGCTGTCGATGGTGAGGTAAGGAGCAACCTTCTGGACGCGCTCGGTGGGGTCGCGGTCGTAGAGGATCTGCGACTGGTCGTTCACGGCGTCGGACAGGAAGATCTGCTCGGACTGGAACTTGATGGCGTAGATGAGTTTCTTGAAGACGTTGTCGAGCTTGGGCCCGCCGTCGCCCTCGAAGGTCGTCGTCTCGTTCGTGCCGTTGTCGTTGCTGCCCGACGGATAGTCGAGCTCGATGTCGTTGCCGCCGTCGCCACCCACGATCGAGTAGGTCGGCGACTCCTGGCCGAAGTAGATCCGCGGCTCGTAGTCACCGGCGTCGCCGAGAGCGCCCGTCACGGGGATGCCGGACTCGAGGAAGACGGGCTGGCCGTCCGCCGACCGCTGGTTGCCGTACGCCGCCACCACGCCGTAGCCGTGGGTGTAGACGAAGGTCGTGTTGTAGGGGGTGGCCGAGTTGCCGAGCTGCGAGGTGTTCAACTCGCGCACGGCGATGACCGTGTCTTGCACGTTGCCGTCGATCGTGTACCGGTCGACCGCGAGCTGCTCGGGGAAGCTGTAGTACTGGCGGTACTGCTGCAGCTGGGCGAAGGCGTCGGTCACGAGCGCGGGGTCGATGATGCGGATGTTGGCGGTGGTGACGGCGTCGCCTGCCAGGGCACCGGCCTCGGCGTCGGACTTCGCGTCGTAGGTCTGCTCCTCGACGTCGGCCACACCGTACGCCTCACGCGTCGCCTGGATGTTGCGCTCGATGTACGGCGATTCGACCGTCCGCTCGCTGGGCTCGACCGTGAACCGCTGGACGATCCAGGGATAGATGCCACCGACGATGATGCTGATGATGATGAGCGCGGCCGTGCCGATGACCGGCAGGCGCCAGCGGCCGACGATCGCGGTCACGATGAAGAGGATCGCGACGACGACGGCGATCCCGGCGAGGATCTGCTTGCCGGGGATGCCCGCGTTGACGTCGGTGTACGTGGCACCCGTGAGCAGCTTGTTGGTGCCGTCGGACAGGGTCGCGTACTGGTCGAGCCAGAGGCTGACGCCCTGCAGCAGGAGGTAGACGGCGGCGGTGACGGCCAGCTGGATGCGAGCGACCTTCGAGATGCGCACCTCGCGCCCGGTGAAGCGCAGGGCGCCGTAGAGGTAGCTGGTCGCGACGGCGGCGATGCCGGCGATGAGGACGACGGCCGAGGCGAAGCCGACCGCGGCCTGGTACAGCGGCAGCTCGAAGACGTAGAACCCGATGTCGAGCCCGAACTGCGCGTCGGTCTGGCCGAAGGGGGTGCGGTTGATCCACTCGAGGACGGTCTGCCACTGCGTCGACGTGGCGATGCCGGCGAAGAGGCCGAGCACGGCGGGGACGCCGATGACGACGGCACGACGCAGGGGCTCGATGACCTGCTGGTACCGATCGAGCTGCGAGTTCAACTTGGCGTACACGGGACGGAACCGGAAGGCCACCTCGATGCTGACGTAGACCGGCACCGCCATGGCCACGAAGCCCACCGCGAACATCACGAGGCGGGAGATCCATTGCGTCGTCAGGACCCCCGTGAACCCGAGCTGCTGGTACCAGAGGTAGTCGGTCAGCAGCGACGAGAAGATAAAGAAGGCGATGACCAGGGCGGCGAGGACGGCCACCGTGACCAGGACGGGCAGTCGGGGCGAGCGTCGTGCGGTTCGCGACGATGCGGGTGACGTCAAGGGTGTGCTCCTGGCTGACGGGGACGTGGACGGCCATCCTACGTGTCCAGCCTGGTCGACCCAGCGTTCCCTTCCCAGCTTTGCGTGGGCTGCACGAACGCTATCGACCGGCCGTGCAGGTCGGCAGCGACGACGTGTCGCCCCCGCCCGCGACCGTCTCGAGCGCCGTGACCGCGTCGTCCAACGTGGCGACGGAGTAGACGTCCAACCCGGAGGGCACGTTCCCGACGACCTCGGAGCAGTTCGTGGACGGCGCGAGGAAGACGGTCGCCCCGGCGTCGCGAGCACCGTAGAGCTTCTGCCGGATGCCTCCGATGGCGCCCACCTCGCCCGAGGCCGTGATGGTGCCCGTGCCCGCGACCTTCTCGCCGCCGGTGAGCTCGCCCGGTGTCGTCTTGTCGATGATCCCGAGCGCGAACATCATGCCGGCGCTCGGTCCTCCGACCTGGTCGAGCTTCAGCGTCACGTCGAAGGGGTACGTGTAGTCCACGCTGACCCCGACCCCGAGCAGCGGCGTGCCGTCGACCTCCTGCGGGGTGACCTGCTCGGTCACGCTCGTCCCTGCCCGGTCGACGACGACCTCGGCCGGCGTCGACGCACCGTTCGCCGCGACGAGGCCGCGGAGGACGTCCACGTCCGCGTCGGTGGCGAGACTCGTGCCGTTGACGCTGACCAGGACGTCGCCCTCGCGCAGGACGCCCTCGGCCGGGCTGCCCTGGGAGACCTGGCTGACGGTCACGGCACTGGGGATGGCGTACCCCTCGTGGATCAGCGCCGCGGCGATCGCGGACTTCTGCGAGTTCTGCATGTCCACGGCGTTCTGCTCGTCGACCTGGTCGTTCGTCACCCCCGACGGGTACACGGCCTCGACCGGGATGACCGAACGACTGCGGTCCGCCCAGGCACGGACGACGTCGACCCATCCCGGCCGGACGTTCTGGTTGCCCTGCACGCTGACGGTCAGGAGGTCCAGTGTGCCCGCGGTGGGGTAGGTCTCGTGGCCCGACACGGTGATGAGCGGCTGTGACGAGCCCTCGTACTCGGCGCTGCCCAGGGTGTCGAAGACCGGGCCGGGCTGTTCGATCAGGTACGGCCCCGGCAGCAGGCTCAGGACGACCGCCGAGACGACGGCCACACCCAGGAGGGGCCATCCGACCCGGCTCGCACGGCCAGCGGTCGACGGGGAGGTGCGCGGGGGCGTGAAGAAGGCCACGGAGGGTCCTTTCGGGATCGGCCGGGGAGGCGCGGGTCGCGTTCGCCACGAGCGGAGCGCCGGCCCCGGGGCGGTGGCCGAATCCCAGGATCTTCGTGCGGCCAGCAGCTAGCGTAGTCAGCATGACCGATGATTCGCCGCGCGGGCCTGAGGACGAGTTCCGTGACATGCTGCGGCAGTTCCTGTCCGGCGGTTCCGACATCGATCCGTCACAGCTCGCCGGGGCCGCGGGGCTGCCCGACGACCCGGCCTTCGTGGCACGACTCATGAGCCAGTTGCAGAACGCCGTCAACAGCAGCGGTGACGGCATCGACTGGTCGATCGCCACCGAGCAGGCGACCGCCGTGGGCACCCAGACCGCCGTCGCACCGACCGCGGCCGAGACCGCCGCCCACGAGCAGGCCTTCCACGTCGCCGCGCTGTGGCTCGACGACGTCACGTTCGTGGCCGAGCTCACCGCCACGCCACGCCTGGTGACCCGGGCCGAGTGGGCCCGCCTGACCATGCCCGTGTGGAGCCAGCTCGCCGAGCCCGTGGCCACGTCGATCGCCGACTCCCTCACCGGTGTCCTCAGCGAGCAGGCTCCCGAAGAGATGCGTTCGATGCTCGCCGGGGCCAGCCAGGTCATGCGCAGCGTCGGCGGCACGCTCTTCGCCATGCAGCTCGGTCAGGTCGTGGGCCAGCTCTCGACCGAGGTCGTGTCCGGCGGCGACGTCGGCATCCCCCTGCTCGACGAGCAGCAGGCCGCGCTGCTCCCCCAGAACGTCGCCGCCTTCGGCGAGGGCCTCGACATCGAAGCCGATCAGGTGCAGCTGTACCTGGCGGTCCGCGAGCTCGCCCACGCCCGCCTGTTCCGCCACGCACGATGGCTGCGGCTGCACCTCATCTCGTCCATCCGCGAGTTCGCCCAGGGCATCCGCATCGACACGTCCCGGCTCGAAGAGCTCGCGGTCGACTTCGATCCATCGAACCCCGGCGAACTCCAAGAGGCGATGAAGAGCGGTGCCCTCATCCCTCCGAAGACCGACGAGCAGCTCGCCGCACTCGCCCGCCTCGAGACGACCCTGGCCCTCATCGAGGGCTGGGTCGACGTGGTGACCGCCCAGGCCACGGCGCGCCTCCCGAAGTCCGCGGCGATCGCCGAGACGGTGCGCCGTCGGCGCGCTGCCGGTGGGCCGGCGGAGTCGGCCTTCTCCACCCTCGTCGGCCTCGAACTGCGGCCGCGACGCCTTCGTGAGGCGGCCGTCCTCTGGCAGACCGTGTCCGACGCCGTCGGGGCCGAACGTCGCGACGACCTCTGGTCGCACCCGGACATCGTGCCCACCAGTGCCGACGTCGACGACCCCCAAGCCCTCGTGGCTCGACTGACGTCGAACGAACCCGCCTTCGACGACGTCGACCAGGCGATCCAGGACCTGCTCGACGACACGACCGACGACCGTCCCCGAGAGGGCGACGACGGGTCGGCGATCGAGCCCGACGGGTCGGGGCCCGACCCGGACGCACCCCGGTCCTGACACCACGCGAGACCTCGGTCTGCGGTCACCTGTGGACAACCCCTGATCTGCCCCGGCTGCACGACATGATCGGACGATGCCCCTCGTCCTCGATCCCCGCACCCCCGTCGTCTGGCGCGATCCGTCGACCCTCCAGGTCGGCGTCGACCGCCCGACGCTCGTCCTGAGTCCGGTCAGCAGACTCGACGAACGGGTGGTCGCCGCCGTCGCCGCGGGCCACGGAGCAGGGGGCCCGCCCACCCTCGTCGCCCACCTCGGCGCCGACCGCGCCGCGGCCGAGGCCTCCGCCGAGCGCCTGCGACCCGCGCCGGGCGGCGCCCCCGAGCCGATCGTCCCGCCGGTCGTCGTCGTCGGCGGGCCGGGCCCCGTGGCCGATGCCGTCGCGCGCCTCCTGGGCTCCTGCGGGGCCGACGTCCGCCGAGCCCACGCCGATCTGCCTCCGCCGAGGAACGCCACGGGCGTCCTGGTCGGCGGGCACGTCGTCGACCCCGGGGTGGTCCGAGAGTGGGTGAGGTCCGACCTGACGCACCTCGTGGTGCGGCTCGGAGATCGTCACGCACGGATCGGCCCCGTGACGGTGCCCGGCACGACGGCCTGTGCCCGGTGTCTCGACCTCCACGCCGGTGAGGCCGACCGCGCCTGGCCCGCGATCGCCGGTCAGCTGAGCGCTCGTCCCCTCGCCGCGCCTCCGCTGCTGTCCGTCCACGAGGTCGCCACGACAGCCGCCCGCCGTGTGTGGTCGCGTCTGAGCGGTGCGGACGGCACACCGGAGGACTCCGAGGTCGAGTCGATCTCGATCGCCGACGGTCTCGTCACTCGCGCGAACGTGCCGCTCCACCCGGAGTGCGGGTGCGCAGCTCTTCCACGAACCGGCTCACGCGCCGTTCGCCGCCGCGCCCCTGCCCCGACCGGCTCCACGACAACCGCAGCCGCTCACGCGCCCTCGTGACGCCGACGTACAAGAGGCGGCGTTCCTCGTCGATCGCCGCGTCGTCCTTCGCGTAGCTGATCGGGACGAGGCCCTCGCTGAGACCGATCAGGTACACGCTGCGCCATTCGAGTCCCTTGGCCGAGTGCAACGTCGCCAGGGTGACCGCGGCCATCGTCGGCTCGTGCTGTCCGGCCTGGCGGGCGAAGAGCTCGTCGACGAACTGGCGGAGGGTCGTCCCGGGTGCCGACGCCTCGGCCAGGCCCATGATCGTGTTCAAGGACTCCCAGCGGTCGCGGATCGCGCCTCTCTGGTCGGGAGCCTCCTGCGTCCAGCCGAGCGACCGCAGGACGTCACTGACGGTCTTGAAGAGGGGCTCGCCCACGATGCTGACCGCCGCGCCCTTCATCATCATCAGGGCCTCTTTCACCTCGCGCAGCTCGAAGAACCGTGTCGCACCGTGGATGCGGGTCGACACGCCGACATCGGCGAGCGCGCGCTCGATCGCCGCGGCCTGGACGTTGACCCGGTACAGCACGGCGATCTCTTCCGGGGCGACGCCCGAGCGGATCTCGTCGGCGATCGTCTCGGCGATGCCCCGGGCCTCGGCCGAATCGCTGGCGTACTCGGTCACGGGTGGCACGGGACCCGTCGTCTCGACGGCCGGGTGGAGGTGCAACGCCCCCGGCCGACCCCGCATGAGCTGGTTGGCCGTGTCGACGATCTGCCGCGACGATCGGTAGTTCTGCTCGAGACGGACGACCGTGGCGTCGTCGTAGCGCGCGCCGAACCCGAGCAGGTAGTCCGACGACGCACCGGCGAACGAGTAGATGGTCTGGCTGGCGTCGCCGACGACGCAGAGGTCGTTCCGACCGCCGAGCCAGAGGTCGAGCAGGTCTTGTTGGAGGGGCGAGACGTCCTGGTACTCGTCGACGACGAAGAAGCGGTACTGCTCGTGCACCTGCTGGGCCACGCGCGGCTCGAGTTCGAGCATGCCGACCGTCGCGAGCAGGACGTCCTCGAAGTCGAGCTGGCGCCGTTCGTCCTTGACGGCCTCGTAGGCACGGTGCAGGTCGACGGCCTTCTCGACGCTGATCGACGGCGGCAGCGACCTGCCCGGCAGGGCCTTCGCATAGTCCTCGAGGGTGAGCCGCGAGACCTTCCGCCACTCGATCTCGGCCGCGAGATCCCGCAAGGCCGCCGTGTCGATCTTCAGACGCAGCGACTCGGCGGCGTGGGCGAGCGCCTTGGCCTTGCTGTCGAGGAGGCGCGGCATCTGACCGCCCATCGTCTGCGGCCAGAAATAGGACAGCTGGGACAGGGCCGAGGCGTGGAAGGTGCGCGCCGAGACTCCCCCGGCACCCAGGTGACGCAAGCGACCGCGCAGTTCGGCGGCCGCACGGGAGGTGAAGGTGAGCGCCATGACGCGGTTCGGGGCGTAGACACCCGTGGCGACCCCGTACGCGATGCGGTGGGTGATGGCGCGGGTCTTGCCCGTCCCGGCGCCCGCGAGCAGGCACACGGGACCGAGCAGCTTCGACGCCGCCCGGCGCTGCTGCTCGTCGAGCCCCGCGATCAGGTCGGCGGCCTCGGTCACTGGTCGATCTCGCCGCCGAACCAGTCCTCGATGATCGCGCGGGCGATGGACGTGCGCCCGGGCAGGACGATCTCACCGAGGCCCGCGACGAGTTCGTCGCGGCTGAACCAGCGCAGATCGAGGATCTCGGCGCCGTCGGGGGTGAGCGTGCCGGGATCGTCGGTGTCGACCTCGGCCCGGAAACCGAGCATGAGGCTCGCCGGGAACGGCCAGGGCTGCGAACCCATGTAGCGGGGTGAGACGACGTTGATGCCGGACTCTTCGAAGATCTCGCGCTGCACGGCGTGCTCGAGCGATTCGCCGGGCTCGACGAAACCCGCCAGCAAGGAGTAGCGGTTCTGCTCCCACAGGGCGTTCGAACCGAGCAGGAGACGGTCGTCGGCATCGGTCACGCCGACGATGATCGCGGGGTCGGTCCGGGGGAAGATCTCGTGGCCGTCGTCCGGGTCTCGACGCACCCAGCCCGCCTTGTCGGTGACCAGCCGCCGACCGGTCCGCGGCGAGAACCGGTGGGAGTCGTGCCAGTTCGCCACGGCGACGGCCTCGACGGCCAGGCCGGCGTCGCGCGCGCTCAACGCCGTGCCCGACACTCGAGGACTGCCCCAGGCCGAGTCGTCGGCCGCGATCGACTTCGCGCGCTCGTCGTCCAGGAGTGCCGCCAGGGCCGGCGTGCCCGCGGGTTCGGCGGCCGCGGGGTCTTTCGAGACGCCGAGGTACACGTAGTCGTCGGCCGGCGGGACCGACGGGGCGGGCAGCAGGGCCAGTGAACCCGCCGACGCCATGAGGGTGCGTCCCCGCCAGACCGGCAGCACCCGGGTGGCCGCCGAGGCGAGCAGTTCGTCGACGACTCCGGCGCGCTCGCGGGTGAGGTAGTCACGGTCGACCTGGTGGCGGGACAACGGGAGCCGGGACGTGAGTGGCGAGGACATCGGACGACCAATCATCGCGAGTTGACAGCGTGGCGCACGGCAGGGCATCGCGTGCGGCGGCCTACCCTGAGGGCATGGCCAGATCTCATCTCACTCTAGCCGCGCTGGCCACGGCCGCCGTCGCGGACCTGGACGTCACGCGTGCGTCACGCCACGGCAGCGAGACGGGTGGCGACTTCGATTCCGCACTCGTCCACGGCCGGGCCGGAGAGCACTGCATCGTCCGTGTCCCCCGGTCGCAACGAGCCGAGGCCGAGCAGTCGGCCGATCTCGTCGCCCTGCGCGCCCTGAGCGCCGGCGTGCGCGGGCGGCTCTCGTTCGACGTGCCCGCGTACCGCGGCCAGGCGCCGCTCGGTCGAACGCGCGGCATCGTCTACGACGTCGTCCCCGGCGAGCACCTGTCGATCTCGCGACTGACCGCGACCAGCGACCTGCCCACGGCGCTGGGCCGTGCCGTGGCGGCGATCCACTCGCTGCCGACCAGCTTCGTCACCGACGCCGGCCTGACCAGCCACACCCCGTTCGAGGCGATGCGCTCATCGGCGGCGCTGGTCGATCGCGCGGCCTCGACGCGCCCGCTGCCCGCCGCGCCGCTCGAGCGATGGGAGGCCGCCATCCAGGACTCGGTGCTGTGGCAATTCCAGCCGACCGTCGTCAACGGCTCCCTCGACGCCGGTTCGGTGCTGGTGCTCGGCGACACCGTCAGCGGCGTGCTCGGCTGGCACGACCTGCAGGTCGGGGACCCCGCCCGCGACCTGGCCTGGTTGCTCGGCGCCCCGAGTCCGACGGCGGTCGACGCGGCGTTCGACGCCTACAACACCGCCCGTGGCACGAGCGACCACCAGCTACGGCACCGGGCGACCCTGTACCGCGAACTCGACCTGGCGAAGTGGCTGCTGCACGGCACCGGCACCAAGAACACGTCGGTCGTGGACGACGCCGTCGAGATGATGACGAAGCTCGTGGACTCGTTGCCCGGTGATCGACGGGCCGGCATCGGCTCGGGCTCGACCGCCGCCCTCGACGCCGACGGCGTCGAGGACCTGCTCGAGGCGACCGAGCGCCGTCACGTCTGAGACGACGCCTCGACCCGCTGCCAGAGCTCGACCAGTTCACCCCGGTCGGCCACGTGCCGGGGCCGCAGGACCACGTCGTCGGCCACGAAATAGAAGACCGCGTCGATCCTGTCGGCCGGGATGCCCGTGAACTGGGCGTAGGCCTCGCGGTAGAGCGCCAGTTGGAGCTGCTTGAGCTCGAGGTCGGCGTCGCCGGTGGGCGCCTTGCCCGTCTTCCAGTCGACGACCTCGAACCGGCCGTCGCGTTCGAACACGGCGTCGATCTTGCAGATGACGGTGCGGCTGCCGAGGGGGAGGTGGATCTCGAGCTCGACGTCTGTCGGCTCGAGGGATGCCCAAGCCGAGCGCTCGAAGGTCGTGACCAGTTGCTCGAACCTCCTCGCGTCGTCGGGGTCGACCGGCCCGGACCCGGGTGAGCCGACCCGCTCGTCGTCGAGATCGCTCTCGTCGCCCCAGGCGTCCAGGGTCTCGGCACGCCCCGTCGGCCGGAAGCGCTCTTCCACCCACTCGTGGAACAGCGTGCCGAGGCGGGTGGCCCGGTAGGGCCGCTCGGGCAGGGGACGACGGAGAGCGGCGGCGACCGCGGCCGGGTCGTCGACGTAGTCCTTGAACCGTGAGGCGGGGATGCGCTGTGGCAGGGGAACCGCCCCCGCGCCCGCTCGCGCAGCGTCGCGCTCGAGCAGCAGCAGGTCGATGTCGGACGACCATCTCGACAGGGGCCCTCGCCGCTCCGTGTCGGCGGGTTCGTCTCGTGAGCGCCGGTCCACGGCCGCGGCGACCCGTGCCGCGGCGTCCTCGACGACCGCGCGGCGCTGGCCCAAGGGGTCGAGCGGCCAGCTGAGCTCGCGGGATGCGGCGGCCAGGGGATTCTCGTCGTCGTCGGGTCGCTCGGGCAGGTCGCCGGTCGGCACGAGTCCTCTCTCGGCCAGCTCGACGACGAACCGGCTCGCCGGACGAGGGCGCACGGCGCTCGTCCAGAAGGAACCGCTCACGAGCAGGGCGTCACGGGCACGGGTGAGCGCGACGTAGGCCAGTCGTCTCTCTTCGGCCTGATGCCGGACGACGAGCTCGTCCTTGAACGCCTTCAGCGACTGGTCGAACTCTTTCTGGTCGGCGACGCCCTGCCAGCCGAGCACGGGCAGCTCGGCCGCGTCGCCGCGGAACTCGTACGGAAGTTCGCCGAAACCGAGCCACCCCACGCCCTCGCGGGACGTGCCGGGCAACTCGCCCTCGACCAGCCGGGGCACCGCCACGACGTCCCACTCGAGCCCCTTCGACCCGTGGATGGTCAGCAATTGGACGGTACCCCGCTCGGCCTGCTCGGACCGCGGCCCCATGTCGTCACGACGCTCGGCTGCCGCCAGCCATGACAGGAAGCCCCCGAGCCCGGCGTTCTCGTCGGTCGCGACGTATCCGGCCAGCTCGTCTTCGAAGGCCTGCAACCAGGCACCGCCCGAAGGCGCCCCGGTGGCCGCCGCCACCTCGACGTCGAGCAGCATCTCGTGTTCGACCAGCGTCACCAGGTCGACGAGGTCGAGCCCGGTGCGGCCCCGGAGGAACGCGGGGGGCGCCCCCACCCGCCTCAGGCGCACGAGTCCCTCGTCGCTGAACTCAGCGAGCTGACCATGGGTCACGGGTGCCGTGGCCACGAAGTCCAGGGCGTCGACGATGGACCCGTGCTCGCCGGCGGCGACCGACGCCCGGAACCCGGCGGCGACGTCGTCGTCGAGGCGCTGTTGGGCGTGGTCGTGCGCGAAGAGCCACGAGGCGACGTCGCGCAACCGCGCGATGTCTCGCACACCGATCCGCCATCGGGCTCCGGCCATCAGACGGATCGCCTCGGAACCGGCCGACGGGTCGTGCAGCACCCGGAGGCAGGACACGAGGTCGACGACCTCGGGGCGTTGCAGGAGACCGCCGACGCCGAGCACGTGGTACTGCACCCCGCGCGCAGCCAGCGCCTCGACGAAGACGGGCATGGTCTTCTTCGACCGGAAGAGCAAGGCCGCCGTCCGGCGGGCGGGCTCGCCGTCGACCACCGTGGGGACGGCCAACTCTCGCTGCAGCCACGCCGCGACCTGGTCGGCCTCACCCGGCAGCGTCTGGTCGAAGAGCAGCTCGACACGACCCTCGGGAGCACCCGGCCGGGGGCGCAGCTCGCCGACGACCGCACCGGCGGACCGTGCCAGCTCGGCCACGACGGTGTTGGCGGCGTCGAGGACGCGCGAGGCGTTGCGCCAGCTCGTCGAGAGGGTGAACACGGCGTCGGGTCGGGCCCCGAAGTCGACCGGGAACCGTCCGAGGTTCGCGGCGCTGGCCCCCCGGAACCCGTAGATGGACTGGTGGGGGTCGCCGACCGCCATGACCCCGGTGCCCTCGAAGAGGCGGGGCAGCAAGGGGGTCTGCACGACGCTGGGGTCCTGGTATTCGTCGAGGAGCACGACGCGGTAGCGGGCGCGCAGCGCGGCCACGACGCTCGGCGCCGTGTCGCAGACCTCGAGGGCCGGGGCCACCTGGTCGGAGTACTCGACGAGGCCGCGACGGGCCTTCGCGTCGGCGAAGGCCGCGGCGAGGTCGAGCAGCGGCGGGAGGGCCGACACCGCGCCAACGGCGTCGACCACCGACTTGTAGGCGCTGCCCTTGGTCGACGGCAGACTCGCGAGGTCGAGGAACCGGTCGGCCAGGTGTGCCACGGGCTCGGGCTCGGTGACGTTCTCGCTGAGGGCGTGGCTCAGGCGGAGGACGGCCTCGGTGATGCCGTCGACGCTACGGCCGAGCCCGGCGAGGCGCTCGTCGTGGCTGCCCACGACGAGTGAGCGAGCCAGCTGCCAGGCCGACGCGTCGCCGAGCACCTGCGACTCGCTCTCGCGACCCACCCGCAGCGCGTTGTCACGGAAGATCGCGTTGGCGAACGCGTTGTAGGTCGAGACGGTGGGCACGTCGAAAGGGTCGACCTCGTCGCCGAGCAGCCCGACGGCGGCGAGCTGGGCGATGCGCCGCTCGATGCGCTCTCCGAGCTCGCCGGCGGCCTTCCGGGTGAAGGTCAAGCCGAGCACCTGCGAGACGCCGACGAGGCGGTTGG
This sequence comes from Frigoribacterium sp. RIT-PI-h, assembly GCF_001297205.1. NCBI lineage: Bacteria > Bacillati > Actinomycetota > Actinomycetes > Micrococcales > Microbacteriaceae > Frigoribacterium > Frigoribacterium sp. RIT-PI-h. Next base: position 45,643 of record NZ_LHOZ01000038.1, read on the forward strand.
CGAGCAGCCACACCACGCGGTTGGCCCTGGTCTCGGTCTTGCCGCTGCCGGCGCCCGCCACCCCGAGGGCAGGCTCGCGCGGGGCCTCGCTGACGGCCTGCTGCCCGGGGGCGGGGGGGGCCGGCCCCGTGCCTCGGCGATCTCGGCCGCCCCCCGCCGGGACGAGGGGGCGCGGGTCGTGGCGCCGACGCTGCCCCCGCCACCCGCCCCCGCACCCGCGGCGCCGGCCGCGTCGGTGGCCCGACCGACGGCCGGCGCGAGCCGCTCCCCTCGCCCACCACGTGGATGCGGCACGATCCCCCGTGTCGGCCCTCGCAGTGGTCGCCGAGGCGGGCGGCGAAGACCCGTCCCTCCTTGTGCTCGGCCGCGTCGACGACCCGGACCCGGAAGGCCGCGAGTCGGTCGTCGTCGAACGCCCCCGGGGGCGGCTCGCGGTAGAGCTTGCCCCGGACGCCCGGCGACACGATGACGGGCTTCGCCCCACCGGGGGGTGTGCCCTCGGGCACGGCCTCGACCGCACCGTCGGCGAGGGCGACCTGGTAACTGCCCAGCTGCGGGTGCTCGGCCACGGCCTGGGGCGACGTCGGGGCCGACCGCCCCGTCTTGAGGTCGACGATGACGGCGGCGCCCTCGCGGGTGCGCTCGACCCGGTCGATCGACCCGCGCAGACGAGCCGGACCGATGTCGAGGGTGAAGGTCGACTCGGCTCCGAGCAGGCTGCCACCCGACGCCTCGAAGTCCCGCAAGTAGGAGGAGAGGCTCTCGGTCATGTCGTGCGCCCGGCGTTTCTCGGACTCGGCGATCCAGGCCGACTCGAACTCGAGCTCGGGCCAGCGTGCCTCGACCGCCCGCCAGAGCGAGTCGACGTCCGTGCCCTCGGCGTGTTCCATGACGTCGTGCAGCACCGTGCCGAGACCCATCGCCGCGTTGGGAGGGGAGCCGCCGAACCGGTCGACGAACCAGTGCAGGGGGCATTCTTCGAACGACCCGAGTTGCGACGGCGACACGGGGACGTGGGCCTCGGGGGCGTCGAGGTCGATGAGCGGCTCGACAGTGGTCGGCTCGAGCAGCCCGAACCAGTCGTCCGGGGACGCCCCGGCCACGCCCTCGTGGGCGAGTCGGGCCAACGCCCCGACCGCGTCGTCGGCCCGGGGGCCGTGAGGCGACGAGACGAGCACGTGCCGGAGGTGCCCCACGAGCCCTCGCAGGGACAGCGGGTGCCCGGCGGGGGCTTCCGGGCAGCCGTCGGGCAGCAGCCGGAAGAACGGCGAGGGGCCCTCGTCGTCGTTCGAGGTGCAGGAGAGCACGACCTGCCGGGTGGCGCGTGACACCGTGAGGGCGAACATGCGCAGCTCGTCGGACAGCACCGCGGCCCGGGCATTGGAGGGGGCGGCGGGCTCGTCGTCACGGTCGTCGGGTGGGCCGCCGCGGAGCAGACCGCGCTCGGCCAGGGCGACGAGTTCGTCGGGCGCGAGCAGCCCGCCACGGATGCGGAGGTTCGGCCACACGCCGTCCTGCAGGCGCGCGGCGACGACCACGTCGACCTCGACCCCCACGGCGTTCGACGGTGAACAGACCAGCACCGTCTCGGCCGTCGCCTGTGGCGAGAGCGTGTCTTCGGGCACCTCGGCCCCGAGCAACGAGTCGAGGAAGGCCCCGGCCGGGGCCTCGGGGGTGCGTTCGACGAAGCGCTTGGCGGCGGTGAAGAGCGCGACGACGCCGTCGAGGTGACGGTCGGCCTCGGCGGCGACGATGCCGTGGCCGTCGCTCTGCGCCGACCACTCGGCCGCGAGTCCACTGCGCTCCCACAGACCCCAGAGCACCTCTTCGATGCTCGCCCCGGTCGCGGCGGCACGACGGGCCGCGTCGAGACTGGACGAGAAACGCCCCGCACGGGCTGCGAACCTCGAGTCGATCGTGACGAACCGACCGGCCCCCTCGAGGGCCCCCACGAGCACGTCGGCGGCCGTGCGGACGCCGCCCGCCCCGAGCTCGTCGGCACGCAGGGCGAGCCTCAGGCGTCGCAGCGAGAGCGGGTCGAAGCCGGCGAGAGGCCCCAGCAGCAACTCGGTCGCGAGCTCGACGCTGAGCTCGTCGCGTCCGACGGCCACGGAAGCGGCGAGCAACAGGTGACGCGCCGCGTGCTCGTCGCGCACGGCGCGTCCGGCGACGGAGGTGCGGGTCGGCACCTCGGCGAGCTGCAGCCCCCGCGCGACGCCGGCCACCTGCCCGCCGCTGCGGACGACGACCATCATTCGTGACCACGGCACCCCGCGGACCAGGTGGTGCTCGCGCAGGAGTCGGGCCACCGACGCCACTTCGTGGGTCGGGCTGTCGGCCCGGACGGTGACGATCGGAGGCACCGGGGAGTCGGACCCGTCACCGGCCTCGGAGGGCGCGGCCACCGGCGCAGCCACGGCGGCGTGCTGACGGCCGGCGCCGGCCGTCCCGATGCGAGAGGTGACGCGCTGGACGAGGGCGCGCAGCGGCGGCTGGGGGCGGGGGGCCGGCGAGAGGTAGAGCGTCTCGACGTCGGACAGGCGGCGGCGGGGGCCGGGCCGGCCGGGGACGTCGGGCGTGCCGCCCCGGAACGCGCTGGTCGACAGGTCGGGGTCGCCGAACGCGACCACGGCGACGCCCCGCCGGGTCAGGGCTCGCAGCAACGCCACGGTCGACTCGGTCGCTTCTTGCGCGTCGTCGACCAGGACGACCCGCAGCCCGTCGACGACCGGGGAGGGCTCGCCGCGGTCGAGGGCGGCGACGGCGTCGGCGACGAGGGCGGCCGAGTCGAGGTGCCGCCCCCGGGCCGCGTCGAGAACGCCCAGGCACTCGTCGCGGAAGTCGGCCACCGCCGCCCGCTCGGGCCGGTCGGCTCGCTCGGCGGCGCGTCGGAGCCCCTCGGACCCGATGCGGTGCTCGGTCGACCGCATGAGGACCTCGCGCAGCTCCGTGCGGAAACCGCGGAGCCGACGCACGGTCGGGCCGAGCCCGTCGGGCCAGGAGGGCCCCGTGCCGTCGATCTCGTGCCCGTCGAGGAGGGCACGGACGATGCTGTCCTGATCGCCGCCGGTCAGGAGGGGCGGTGTGGGGAGGCCGACGAGTCGCGCCGCGTGGCCGACGACGTCGAACGCGAGCGACGAGACGGTGCGGGCCGAGGGCCCCGGGGTGGGGACGGGGAGCCTCGACGCGATCACGTCACGCGGCGTCGTGGCCATCGACCGGGTCGGCGCGAGCGCCAGGACGGCCGCCGGGCCCCACGCGCGCACCTCGACCCGATCCACCACGAACTCGACGGGCGTGCGGGTCTTGCCCGAGCCCGGGGCACCCAGGACGGCCGCCGACCGCCCGTCGGGGAGGTCGAGAACGGCTCGCTGCGAGTCGTCGAGGGCCGTCGGCACCACGGCTCGCGTCGGGCCCGGGGGGGGCGGGGGGACGGGCGAGGCCATGTCCCGCCGCTCCCGGCTCGCACCGACATCGAGGTCGGGCGGGTGGGTGGGCGACGAGGCGGGGGGGACCCGCCTGTGCGCCGACAGTGAACGTGCAGAGCCGGGGCGGCGAGGTCGGTTATCGTGACCACGTGGACATTCGCATCGGCATCACCAACAGCCCCCGTGAGATCAGCTTCGAGACGGCGCAGACCGCCGACGAGGTCGAGAAGGTCGTCGGCGACGCCCTCGACGGCGGCAAGTCGTACGTCACCCTCGCCGACTCCAAGGGCAAGACCTACCTGGTCCCCACCGCGTCTCTCGCCTACGTCGAGGTCGGCAGCGAAGAGAGCCGCAAGGTCGGGTTCGTCAGCTAGCCGTGGAACTCCTCTTCGTCGTCCTGGGCGGCGCCATCCTCGGCTTCGTGTTCCACTACGCGCTGCCTGACACCGACACCCGCGGCGTCCTGCTGGCGCCGGCCTCCGGTGCCGTCGTGGCCGCGATCGTGTGGGAGGCCCTCACCTGGGCAGGGTGGCCCGCGGACGGCGGCTGGATCTGGGTGGCAGGGCTCGTCCTGCCGGGCGTCGTCGCGATCGTGGTCTGCCGCGTCGCCGCTGGCCGTCGCCGCGCCCGCGACAGTCAGCACTTCGCCCGCCTGGTGCGCTCCTCTTCCTGACACCGCGCCTCCCGTCGACCACCTCTGACGAGCGGTCTGCCGGCGGACCGGCGTCGGGTCTGCCCGGAGCCGACCCCCGGGAACGGTTCAGGCGGTGAGCCCGAGGGCGTCCATGCGGCGGGTGTGGGCGGCGATGAGTTCGGTGAAGACCGGCTCGAGACGCTCGTCGTCCGCCGACACGTGCGACGCCGAGACGGCAGCGCGCGCGACCAACAGGGTGTCGCCCACCAGCCTGCGTCCCCAGAGAGCCAGCCGCGACGCGAGTCGCGGGTCGGCCTCGATGGCCGCCGAGAGTTCTCGCACGACGAGCGGTGCGTCGTCATGGGCCTCGAGCACCGCCACGATGCGCTTGTGGTGGTCCGCGGGCAGTCCGGCCGCCAACCGGACGAACACGTCGTTGAGCAGGCCGGCCGCGACGTAGTCCGCGAGGATCGCCTCGTACCAGTCCGTGCCTTCGGTCCGGGCCCGGAATTCGTCGATCGCGGCGATGTGGGGCTCCATCGACTCGGTGGCGTCGTGCCCCGACCGTTCGATCTCGGCCACCAGGCCACGGTGTCGTGCCAACGTCGTCTCGGCGATGCGACCGGTGGTCTCTTTCGCGCGGACGTCGGGGGCGAACGCGGACGAGCGCCCCAGAGTCTCGAAGAGCGCGAGCTCGAGATAGGCCGCGTGCCCGAGGAAGACCAGCAGGTCGGGGGTGAACTGGTCGAGCTCGACCCGCGCCACGGGGGTCGGCTTCGCTGCGGGCCGCGGCCACTGCAGGGACGGGACGCCGCGTTTCGCACCTCGACCGGGCCAGGACACCACGCCCACATCTTACGGGGTCCGAGAGGCCGCCCGTCGCGACGGGCTAAACTCCTCGCATCCCCCTATATGAGACAGGGCAACACTTTGACATTCACTGACCTCGCGATCGACCCCGACATGGTCGACGCTCTGGCGTCGAAGGGGATCCTCGAACCTTTCCCCATCCAGACCCAGACCATCCCCCTCGCCCTCGCCGGCCAGGACATCATCGGCCAGGCCAAGACGGGCACCGGCAAGACCTTCGGCTTCGGCCTCCCGATCATCCAGCGCATCGGCCTCGACCCGGGCCCCGGCGTCAAGGTGCTCGTCGTCGTCCCCACGCGTGAACTGTGCGTCCAGGTGGCCGACGACCTCGAGGTCGCCACCGCGAACCGTGCCACCAAGATCGTCAGCATCTACGGCGGCAAGGCCTACGAAGGCCAGGTCGAGCAGCTCAAGGCCGGCGCGCAGATCGTCGTGGGCACCCCCGGGCGCCTCCTCGACCTGGCCGGCCAGCGCCTCCTGAACCTCAAAGAGGTGCAAGAGGTCGTGCTCGACGAGGCCGACAAGATGCTCGACCTGGGGTTCCTCAGCGACATCGAGAAGATCTTCCAGCAGGTGCCGGCCACCCGTCACACCATGTTGTTCTCGGCGACGATGCCCGGCCCCATCGTGGCGCTGGCCCGCCGCTTCATGTCGAAGCCGATCCACATCCGCGCGACCGACCCCGACGAGGGCCTGACGCAGGCGAACATCAAGCACGTCGTCTACCGCGCCCACTCGCTCGACAAGGACGAGGTGATCGCGCGCATCCTCCAGGCCGAGGGTCGTGGCAAGACCGTCGTCTTCACCCGCACCAAGCGCGCGGCCGCCAAGCTCGTCGAAGAGCTGAACGATCGCGGCTTCAACGCGGCCGCCGTCCACGGCGACCTCAACCAGGAGCAGCGCGAGCGGGCCATGGCCGCCTTCAAGGCGGGCAAGAAGGACATCCTGATCGCGACCGACGTCGCGGCCCGCGGCATCGACGTGAACGACGTCACGCACGTCATCAACCACACCGTGCCCGACGACCACGACACGTACCTGCACCGCGCCGGCCGCACCGGCCGTGCGGGCAAGACCGGCATCGCCGTGACGTTCGTCGACTGGGACGACCTGCACAAGTGGGCCCTGATCAACCGGGCCCTCGACATGGGGCAGCCCGAACCGGTCGAGACCTCCCCGTCGGGCCCGCCCCTCTGCGCCGCCCCCGACTTCCCCGCCGGCACCAAGGGGCGCCTGCGGGCGACTTCCCTGTCGGCGGTCAAGGCGGGTTCCGCCCGGACGCGCGAGCGCCCCGGCGGCCCCCGGGGCGGCCGGGACAGGGGACGCGGCCGCGGCCGCGGCGGCGCGCCCGCCGCACCGCGGGTGGGCCCTCGGCCCCGGGGCGCGGTGCCGGCCGGGCCCCCGACGCGGCGACTCCGGCCGGCGAGGGCACGGGTGAGGCCCCGCGCAAGCGCGGCCGCAACCGTCGCCGCCGCCCCGCGGGCGACTCCTCGTCGCAGCCCCAGGGCTGACGCTCGTCCTACACCGAGACCCCCTCGACCGTCCGCGGCGAGGGGGTCTCGTGCGTCCGGCCCCTCGTTGTCCGGCCCGCCGCCGTCCAGGACGTGGAGGCGCGGGTCGACTCAGCCCCGGACGGGCACCCACCCGGTCGCCGCGTCGACGATCCGGTCGAGCTGATCGGGAGCCGTGGTGTTCTCGCCCAGCCGGTTGGGCTTGCCGTCGCCGTGGGAGTCGCTCGGCCCGGTCACGAGGAGGTCGTGCCGTCGGGCGAGCTCGAGCAGTCGCGCCTTGCCCGCCGTGGTGTTCTCGCGGTGGTCGATCTCGACGCCGAGCAGCCCGGCGTCGACCAGGGCCTCGAAGCCCTCGCTCGAGACGTTGGGCTCGCGCCCCCGGGTCGCGGGGTGGGCGATGACGGGGACTCCCCCGGCGTCGCGGATCAGCCGGACGCCGATCAGGGGGCTGGGCGCCTCGTGCGGTTCGTAGTACCCGGACCGCCAGTGCAGGATGCCCCCGAAGGCGGCGCTGCGGTCGGGCGCGTAGCCCTTCGCGACGAGGGCGTCGGCGATGTGCGGCCGGCCCAGCGTCGCCCCCGAGCTGGCCTGGGCGAGGACGTCGCCCCAGGTGAGGTCGTAGTCGGCGGCGATGCGCTCGACGATGCGCTCGGCACGGTGCAGACGACTGTCGCGGAGGCGTGCCGTCTCGGCGACCAGACCCGGGTGCGCGGGGTCGAAGAGGTAGCCGAGCATGTGCACGCTGTTCAAGCCGAGTCGGGTGCTGAGCTCCATGCCGGGGACGAGGGTGAGCCCCGTCCCGGCGACGGCGGCCGAGGCCTCGGCCCATCCGGCGGTGCTGTCGTGGTCGGTCAGGGCGACGGTGTCGAGCCCCGCCCGCACGGCCGACGCGATCAACGCGGCGGGCGCCTCGGTGCCGTCCGACACGCTCGAGTGAGTGTGCAGGTCGACCAGGCGCGTGGGCATCCCCCCATCGTAGGCGGCGCGCTTCCGAGCCGTCCGTGCGGCGCCCGACCTGCGGTGGGGGGTTCCCCTAGGCTCCAGGGGCCATGATCCGTCGTCTCGTCGCTCTCGTCTTCGTCCTCGCCGTCGCCGCCGTGCTGGTGGCCGCCCTCTGGCCCCAGGCCGTCGGGCTGCAGCGCGTCTTCCCGGTCGCTCAGGTGGTGTCGTTCCGCCTCGTCGCCGCGGCCGTGGCGATCGTCCTGACGGTGCTGCTGCTCGTGCTCGGCCTGATCGCCCGACCGATCCGGTCGTTGACGGCGAGTGCGGTCGTGTTGCTCGTCGTCTTCGGCGTCCTCTCGGCCGGCATCGTGACGGCTCGAGGCCTCGGCCGCACCGACTTCGTCGAGAAGACGCCCACCGACGTCACCGTCCTGTCGTGGAACACGCTCGGCGCGGCGACCGGGGCCGACGCCGTGGTCGCCCTCGCGACCGAGGTCGGCGCCGACGTGATCGCCCTCCCCGAGACCCGACAGGAGGTCGGCGTCGCCGTCGCCGAGGCCATGGCCGCCGCCGGCAAGGCCATGTGGGTGCACACGGTGGCCTACGACCAGATCGCGAGCGGCCGCTCGACGACCCTGCTGATCAGCGCCGCGCTCGGCGACTACCAGGTCGCGATCGGCGACGACGGCACGACCGACGCACGCACGACGCCCGTGCTCCCGACGGTCGTGGCGACGCCCGTGTCGGGCGAAGGGCCCACCATCGTCGCCGCCCACCCCGTGTCGCCGACGCCCGATCACATGGGGCAGTGGCGCGCCGGCCTCGGGTACCTCGCCGACGTCTGCCGGTCGGGCGACGTCATCATGGCGGGCGACTTTAACGCCACGCTCGACCACATGGCCGGGCTCGGCTCCGACGGTGGGGCCCTCGGCGCCTGCCGTGACGCCGCCGAGGCGACCGCCAACGCCGGGGTCGGCACCTGGCCGACCGACGTCCCTCCCCTCCTCGGCGCCCCGATCGACCACGTCATGGCGACCGAGCAGTGGCTGCCGACCGGCTACCGGGTCGTGACCGGGCTCGACGACGCCGGCAGCGACCACCGTCCGGTCGTCGCCCAGCTCAGTCGCACGGGGGCCTGAGCCCGCCGACTGGGCGTCGGGCACGTTTGGCGGGACAATGGTGGGCATGGCAGATCAGAAGGCGCCGCGCGCGACCACCAACCGCTCCACCACTCCCGGGTCGGACACGTTCAAGGACTACATCTCGTCGCAGTGGGCCGACCGCCCCGACGTGCTGCCCGAGCCGCGCGAGCAGGCGCCGTTCGCCGCCGACCGCCGCGCGCGGCTGTCCGCGCTGCACCCGGGCACCCGCCTCGTCGTGCCGGCCGGCTCCGCCAAGGTCCGCTCGAACGACTGCGACTACCCCTTCCGCGCGCACTCGGCGTTCTCGCACCTGACGGGCTGGGGTTCGGACACCGTGCCCGGTTCGGTGCTCGTGCTCGAGCCCACGGCCGACGGGCACGACGCCACCCTGTACCTGCGCGCGAGCGCCGGCCGTGACTCGGACGAGTTCTACGCCAACCCCGAGATCGGCGAGTTCTGGATCGGCCCCCGCCCCTCGTTGACGCAGGTCGCCGCCGACCTGGGTCTGGCCACGCGCGACCTGGCCGACTTCGAGGCCGTGGTCAGCACGGTCGACGCCGAGACCCTCGTCGTCCGCGAAGCCGATCCCGACCTGACCCGTCGTCTCGACGCCGTCGTCGAGGCCGCAGCCGAGCAGTCCCCCGCCTCGGCGGCGGCGGGCGACGTGACACTCGACGACGACAGCACCCCCGGGCGGGCGACCCCGCCGACCTCGCCCGCGACCTGAGCGAACTGCGGCTCGTCAAGGACGCGTACGAGGTCGCCCAGATGCGCCAGGCGGTGACGGTGACGGGCAAGGGCTTCACCGACGTGATCGCCGACTTCGACGACATCGTCGCTCACCCGCGCGGCGAACGCCTCGTCGAGGGCACCTTCAACCGTCGCGCCCGCGCCGACGGCAACACGGTCGGCTACGACACGATCGCCGCGTCGGGCGACCACGCCTGCGTCCTGCACTGGACACGCAACGACGGTGTCGTGCGCGACGGCGACCTCATCTTGATCGACGCCGGCATCGAGCTCGACAGCCTCTACACGGCGGACATCACCCGCACGCTGCCCGTCTCGGGCCGGTTCACCGACGTGCAGCGCCTGGTCTACGAGGCCGTGCTCGAAGCGGCCGACGCAGCGTTCGCGATCGTGCGCCCGGGCATCGCGTTCCGTGAGATCCACGCGACGGCCATGAAGGTCATCGCCGAACGCACGGCCGAATGGGGCTTCCTGCCCGTCTCCGCCGACGAGTCGCTGGAGCCCGACCACCAGTACCACCGTCGCTACATGGTGCACGGCACGAGCCACCACCTCGGCATCGACGTGCACGACTGTGCCGCCGCCCGCCGCGACCTCTACCTCGACGGCGTGCTCGAGCCCGGCATGGTGTTCACGATCGAGCCCGGCCTGTACTTCCAGCCCGACGCCCTCACCGTCCCGGAAGAGTTCCGCGGCATCGGCGTCCGCATCGAGGACGACCTCCTCGTGACCGCCGACGGCGCCGAGAACCTGTCGGTCGGCATCCCCCGCACGGTCGCCGACGTCGAGGCGTGGATCTCGCGCGACTGAGGTCCGACGCCGAAGGGCCCCGGGTGCATCGCACCCGGGGCCCTTCGTCCGCCCACGCCCCGATCAGCGAGGCAGGGTCATCGCCCGTCGGACGACTCGTCGCTGGTCGCGGCCGACGGGTCGTCGACCTCGGCCTCGGCGGGCGTCCCGTCCCGTCGCCGACCCGTGGCGATCGCCACGACCACACCGGCGGCGGCCAACACGACGATGGCGACGGCGATGCCGATGACGAGACCGGCGTCGACCGAGCCCGACTCGGACGCGGCCGACGGTGTCGCCACGGTGTCGTCACCCGGGGTCGCCAGGGTCGTCATCTCGGGCTCGGTCGACGCCGAGGGCGAGGCCGCGTCGGTCTCGTCACCGGTGGATGCGCCGGAGTCGCCCCCCGCGCCTCCTGCGCTGCCGCAGCTCGGACGGGTCGGCGAGCCGACCCCCTCGGCGGTGCCCGCGGCGGGGGCGGGGGTGAACGGGACGGCGTCCGACACGGTGTGGCCGTCGGCCGAGACCGCCTGGTAGGTCATCGTGTAGGCGCCGGGCGACCCCAGTGCGACGCCGGTCGTGAGGGTCGGCCCCGAGGTGGTCGAGCAGCCGTCCTCGTAGTGCAGGCCCGCGGCGTCGGTGACTTCGAGCACGTTCGAGCTGCCGGTCCCCGAGAGGTCGAGGATCACGTCGTTGAACGTGATCGACACGGTCGACGGGGACGAGTCGACGGTCGACCCGGCGGCGGGCGTGCTGCTCACGACGTAGTCGTGCGCCGCGGCCGGGCCCGCCGGCACGAGGGCGAAGGCGCCGGTCGCGGCACCGAGGCCGGCGATCGCGAGGACGCCGAGGAGGCGCGGTGCCCGCAGGCGCGCGGCCGTCACGCGTCCACCCGGCCGCTCGTCGAGGCACCGGACGCCGTCGCCCGGGGCCGACGGGTCAGTGCCACGACCGAGACGACGAGCGCCAGGGCGCCGAGGGCGAGCCCGCCGATGCCGAGGCCGATCGCGAGCGGTCCGACCGCTGCGTCGCCGGAACCCGACGCCGAGTCGCCGGAGGTGCTGAGACCCGCGGTCGTCGTGTCGCCCTCCGTCTCGTGCCCGGCGTGCTCGTCGGCCGGCGGGGCGTCGTTCACGTAGAGGGTCGGCGCAGGGTGCTCGGGCTCTTCTCCCGAGGCCGGCGTCGCGTCGGCCCAGTCGACGACCGGGCCGTCCGAGTAGCGCTGGTGGGCCGGCAGGGCGATCGACCCGGTGTCGGGCACCGCACCGGCCGAGATGACGAACTCCTGGAACTGACCCGGGGCGATCTGCGTGTCACCTTCGGCCGTCCACGTCACCTGGGTCGGCGCCTCGGTGATCGTCGTGCCGTCGAGCTCGACCGGCTCGGGCAACGTGCTGGTGGTGACCTCGGTGGTCCACCCCGGCAGGGGCTGGTACGACACCGAGGTGAACGGGGGGTCGGGGGGCAGGGCGACGACGGGCCCGGCGGTGCCGGCGGTCGCGGATTCGTTCGGCGCCTTGAAGGTCAGGGTCTCGTCCGAGCCGGCCTCGGCCTGGCCGGGCTCGACGTGGACGTGGGCCGACGCCGCGAGGGGCGCAGCCAGCGCGAGCAGGGCGGCGGCGCCGAGAGCGGCGGCCGACCGGGCGACGACGGCGGACGACCGGGGACGTCGGGTCGTGGCGGGTGCGGGGACGGCGGTGCGGTTCATGGATCTGGTCCTCTCGATCGCGAGTGCGCTCGGGCTGCGGTGCATGACGGGGGGGCCCGACGGCGCGGGGGGCGCGCACGACGGGGTCCCCGGCGACGGAGGTCGACGGCGTGAGGGGTCAGGCAGGGCAGGGCGGACCGCGGCGGGGCCGGGCCGTGAGGTGTCGCCGCCCGGGAGGGCGGGGAGGGACGCCCGTCGGGGTCGGCGGGCGGCGGACGACGGGCACCTCGGGCCGGTGCCCGGCCGTCAGGAGGCGCGCGACGGTCAGGCCGCGGACAGCCAGCCGGACCAGGGACCAGGCGGCTCCCTCGCCCCGCCGGAGGGCGACGATCGTGACCACGGCCGCGAGGGCGTGGGCCAGCCACATGGTGGGGCCGCCCATGACCATGGCACCCGCGACCGCACCGGACGCCGACCCGTCGGCGGCCGTCGAGATGACGAGCGCCGAGTGGTGGCCGCCCGTGGCGGAGGCTCCGCCGCCACCCTCGGCGCCGAGGGAGAAGAGCAGGTGGAACGCGACCTGGCTGAGCGCGGCCGCGCCGGCCAGCCGCCCGGGCGAGAGGTGCACGCCGGCCCGGGCGATCGCGACGGGCACGGCCACGGCGAGAGCGAGGACCACGCCGAGCACGCCGGGTTGCATGCCGCCGCCCGCCACGTGGGAGAAGGCCGCGACCAGGGTCGAGGCGCCGGCGGTCAGCCAACCACGCGCGAAGCGCTCGGCCCGGGTGGCCGTCGTGGAGGGGTCGCGGGGTGCCATGTCGACACCAGGGTACGTCAGCGGCGCGGGGTCTCGGGACGGGCGAGGATCTCGTGCGCCCGACCGGAGACCTCGGGGTCGACCACGATCTGGTAGTTCGACGCGAGCACCTGGTGCGTCGAGGTGAAGTCGCGGCGACGTCGCGTGATCGCGAAGCTGACGATGCCGTAGAGCATGCCGAAGCCCGCACCGAGCAGGGCGGCCGCCCCGACGGTGGCCGCGGTCGCCGTCTCGGTCGCGAAGACGAGCATGACGAGCCCGAAGAAGACCCCGAGCCAGAGTCCGGTCACGGCCCCCGCCAGCGCGGCGCGCCCGTAGCTCAGCCGACCGGTGACGCGTTCGACGGTCTTGAGGTCGTTGCCGATGATCGCCAGCCGCTTGATCGGGAACTCGGCCTGCGACAACCGGTCGACCACGCGCTGGGCCTCGGGATACGTGTCGTAGGTGCCGAGGACGTCGCCCCGCGGCAGGGTGGGCACCATCGGCGGGCGTCGCCCCACGGGGCCCGGGTTCGTCATCCCTGCATTAAACACGGTGCCCCTGCCGAGCCCCCGTCGGCGACGACGGTGCGAGCGACTAAATTGGACGCGTGAGTGCAACCAGAGTCTTCGTCGCCCGGCTGGCCGGTTGCTCCGTCTTCGACCCCGCGGGCGACAAGGTCGGCAAGGCGCGCGACGTGCTGGTGGTCTACCGCCGCACCGGGGCGCCCCGCGTGGTGGGGCTCGTCGTCGAGGTCCCCGGCAAGCGCCGGGTCTTCGTGGGCATCGGCCGCGTCACGAGCATCGGCTCGGGTCAGATCATCACGAACGGCGTCATCACCCTCCGCCGCTTCGAGCAGCGTGGCGGCGAGACCCGGGTCATCGCCGACCTGCTCGGTCGCCGGGTGTCATTCCGGCACGGTGGCGGCCACGCCACGATCGAGGACGTGGCGATCGACGAGGTGAGCGAGGGCGACTGGGAGGTCGGTCAGCTCTTCCTGCGCAAGCCCAAGACGTCTCCGTCGCCGTTCGTCAAACCGCCCACCGCGTTCGCGGCCTGGGACGACGTGGTCGAAGAGGCCGGGCCGGGCGAGGCGCAGAGCGCCGAGCACCTCATCGCCGCGTACTCCGACCTCGTGCCCGCCGACCTCGCGAACACCCTGCTCGACCTCACGCCCGAACGGCGGCTCGAGGTCGCCGGCGAACTGTCCGACGACCGCCTCGCCGACGTGCTCGAAGAGCTGCCCGAGGCCGAGCAGGTCGAGATCTTCACGGGCCTCGACGACCACCGCGCGGCGAGCGTCCTCGACCAGATGCAGCCCGACGACGCGGCCGACCTCATCGCCCAGCTGCCCGACGAGCGCACCGAGCAACTCCTCACGTTGATGGAGCCCGACGAAGCCGACGACGTGCGCATGCTGCTCAGCTACGACTCCGACACCGCCGGCGGCCTGATGACGACCGAGCCCGTCATCGTCTCGGCCGACGCGACCGTCGCCGAGGGCCTCGCCCTCATCCGTCGCCACGAGCTGGCCCCCGCGCTCGGCGCGGCCGTCTGCGTCGTCCTGCCGCCGTACGAGCCGCCCACCGGCCGGTTCCTCGGCATGGTGCACTTCCAGCGGATGCTCCGCTACCCGCCGAACGAACGCCTGGGCACGATCCTCGACCAGACGACCGAGCCGGTCCGCGTCGACGCGACGGCCCTCGAGGTCACGCGGGTCATGGCGACCTACAACCTCGTCTCGGTACCCGTCGTCGATTCGGCCCACCGCCTGGTCGGCGTCGTCACCATCGACGACGTGCTCGACCACGTGCTGCCCGACGACTGGCGCAGTCAAGACCCCGACCAGCCCTTGACCGCGAGCCGACCGCGGGGTCGCGCCCGGCGCCCGGCGATCGGCCAGAGCACGAGGAGCGACGATGGCTCGCGATAACCGCAACGACGTCCGCCTCGACGCCCCGAAGGGTCTGCGCACGCGGGTGCTCCCCGGGCGCAAGCGGGTCAGCAGCGACCGGTTCGGCCGGGCCACCGAGTCCATCGCCCGCGGCATGGGGACGCCCTACTTCCTGATCGCCCTCACCCTGTTCTGCGTCGTCTGGATGATCTACAACACGGTCGCCCCCGTCGACATCCGGTTCGACAGCGCCGCCATCGGCTTCACGGCGCTGACGCTGATCCTCTCTCTGCAGGCCTCGTACGCCGCTCCCCTGATCCTGCTCGCACAGAACCGTCAGGACGACCGCGACCGCGTGCAGTTCGAACAGGACCGTCAGCGCGCCGAGCGCAACCTGGCCGACACCGAGTACCTGGCCCGCGAGGTCGTCGCCCTCCGCATCGCGATCCGCGACATGGCGAGCAAGGACTTCATCCGGGCCGAACTGCGCTCGCTGCTCGACGAGCTCGACCGTCGCGACGACGACGAGACCTCCGGGGTCGAGACGACCCGCGCCTCCTCGTCCCCGTCACGACGCGAGACCCGGCGCGACGGGCACCGTGGCTGAGGCGTCCCCGGCGGCCCGGCCACCGGTGCCGACTCCGGACGACGTGCGCCGCGCGCTCGGTCGGGTGCTCGACCCCGAGATCCGCAAGCCCGTCACCGAGCTCGACATGATCGGCGACGTCGTCGTCGACGCAGGAGGCGCGGCGACGGTGGCCGTGAAGCTCACGATCGTGGGCTGTCCCGCCGCCGACACGATCGAACGAGACGTCCGCGAGGCCACGGCCTCGGTGGTCGGCGTCACCGGCGTGACCGTCGACGTGACCGTCATGACCAAGGACGAACGACACGCCCTCACCGAGAAGCTGCGGGCGGGCCGGGCGGCGCGGGGCATGCAGTTCGGGCCTGACACGCTGACCCGGGTGTACGCCGTCACGAGCGGAAAGGGTGGCGTGGGCAAGTCCACCGTCACCGCGAACCTCGCCGTCGCCCTCGCGGCCCGCGGCCTGGCGGTCGGCATCGTCGACGCCGACGTCTACGGCTTCAGCATCCCCGGGTTGCTCGGCCTCGTCGGCCCCGACGGCGCGTCCGTGAAGCCCACCCGCGTCGACGACATGATCCTGCCGCCCGTGGCCCACGGCGTGAAGGTCATCTCGATCGGCATGTTCGTCGACGACGCCTCGACCGCGGTCGCCTGGCGGGGGCCGATGCTGCATCGCACGATCCAACAGTTCCTCACCGACGTGTACTTCGGCGACCTCGACGTGTTGCTGCTCGACCTGCCTCCCGGCACGGGCGACGTCGCCATCTCGGTGGGGCAGTTGCTGCCGCACGCCGAGGTGCTGGCCGTCCCGACGCCTCAACCAGCCGCCGCCGACGTCGCCGGGCGCAGCGGGCTCGTGGCACGCCAGACGGGTCAGCGGTTGCTCGGAGTGGTCGAGAACATGGCCGGTCTGCCCCAGTCCGACGGCAGCGTCCTCGAGCTCTTCGGGTCGGGCGGCGGGGCCGGGACGGCACGCCGACTGTCGGCCGGGCAAGAGGCCGAGGTGCCGCTGCTCGCCAGCGGGCCGCTCAGCCTGGGCCTGCGGCAGGGCGGTGACGACGGTGTGCCGGTCGTGCTCGCCGCTCCCGACGATCCTGCGGCCGCGGCCATCGACGAGCTGGCGGGACGGCTGGCCGTGCGGGCCAGGGGCCTGGCCGGTCGGAAGCTCGGACTCAGCGTCCCCTGACCGGGTCGACGACTCGATGCGTGCAGAAAGGGCACCTCGCGTGGCGAGGTGCCCTTTCGTCACAGCGTCTCGCCCGGGGGCGGCGACGTGCTCGTGCCGCACCCCAGCACGGGGGCGGCACACGCGGCGACGGCACGCTCAGGAGGGAGACGCGCCGATCACCGCGAAGTGGACTACGACCAGCGGTTGTAGGTCTTGGTCGGGATGGCCCGGAAGCCGTCGCGGGCGACGGACACGAGCGAGCCGGCGATTCCGACGACTGCGGCGATGACGAGGACGATGATTCCGGTGAGCATGAGGCACTCTTTTCTGGCGCGGTTCGACGCGCGGTTCTGCGTGGTGGGATGGATTCGCCACCGAGCCCGGGACCAGGTCGACCGGAGCTCGGGAGCGCTACGACGCGCTCCGGGGACTCCTCAATGATGCGCCTCCTAAAGCAGTAGATCAATCTCACGTTTCTACCGAAACAGGGTAGTTTCGCTACATGGATGTCAAGCGCCTCGAACTGCTCCGCGAGCTCGCCGAACGAGGCAGTGTGGCCGCCGTCGCCCGGGCCACCCACCGCACGCCGAGCGCCGTCTCGCAGCAGCTCAAGGTGCTCGAGCGCGAGGCCGGGGTCGCACTGACCGAGCGGGTGGGACGAGGCATCGTGCTCACCGGCTCCGGGCGCGTGCTGGCCCAGACGGCCACCGACGTCGCCGTGGCCCTGGAACGGGCCCAGGCGGTCTGGGACGACTTCATCGCGACCCCGCAGGGCGAGGTCACGTTGGCCACCTTCCCCACGGGCGGGCAGATGCTGCTGCCGGGGCTGCTGCGCACGGTGGCCGAGACCCCGGGCCTCGTGGTCGTAGCGAGCGACCACGACCCGTCGATCCGTGAGTTCCCCGAACTGGCCGCCGACCACGACGTCGTCGTCGCGCACTCGTCCGACGACAAGCCCTGGCCCGGCCGAGGGCTCGTCACCGTCCCGCTGCTGACCGAGCCCCTCGACATCGCCCTGCCCGCCGACCACCGCCTGGCCGGTCGCGCCTCGCTCGCGCCCGGCGACCTCGAGGGTGAGAACTGGATCGGCGTGCCCCACGACTTCCCGTTCGAGTGGGTCTACCGCGAGATCGAACGGGTGACCGGCAGCCCCGTGCGCGTCGCCCAGCGCTTCAGCGACACCAAGGTGACCGAGTCGCTCGTCGGGGCCGGCCTCGGCATCGCCGTGCTGCCGCGCTTCACCGCCAAGGACGCCCGTGACGACATGGTGCTCGTGCCCCTCGAGAGCATCCGGGCCGTGCGCTGGGTATCGGCCCTGATGCGGCGCGACCGGGCCGAGCGCCCCTCCGTGCGTCGGGTCGTGGACGCCCTCCGGGCCGAGGCCTCCCGCGTGGCGGCGTTGCACGGCGGCGTCTGACGGGTCGCCCGGGCTTCAAGGCCGCGTCGGACCCTGAGGCCGGAGGGGCCGCCAAGCGGACGAGGTCAGGAGGCGCGGCGCAGCAGGTGCGTCAGGTCGCCTCGGAGTCGTACGGCGGCACCTCGCCCGTCGCGAGGGGCACGACCTGAGCGGTGGAGCGACCACCGGGCAACCCCGCGGACACGGCCGCGGCGACACCGGCAGTCGCCATGCCCGGTGCCGAGGGCTTGGGAGCGGCGTCCGGGCCGTCGAGCAGCGCGTCGCGGATGATGCGCCGCGGGTCGTACTGCCGTGGGTCGAGCTTCTGCCACTCGACGTCGTCGAACTCGGGGCCCATCTCGTCGCGCATGCGCGTCTTGGCGCCGTTCGCCATGTCACGCAGCGTCCGGACGAGCTGGGCGAGCTTCGAGGCGTATCCGGGCAGCCGTTCGGGACCGAGCAGGAAGACCGCGAGCACACCGATGATGAGCAGCTTGTCGAACGTCAGACCGAACATGGACACGCATGCAGACTAACCGGTGACGACTCGGGGAACCCCCTAGAGTTGGCCTTTCGAGGAGTGGGTGTGTCGCAGATAGAGTCAAGTTGGAAGTTCGCGGAAGAACTCGTCACCGAGAGCGACGCGATCGCCGAGGCTCGACAGCACTCGCTCGAGGTCGGGGTCGAAGCCGTCTCGCCGGCGGTGGGTGCCCAGCTCGCCGTCGTCGCCGCCGCCTCGAACGCCTCGTCGATCATCGAGGTCGGCACGGGCCTCGGCGTGAGCGGACTCTGGTTGCTCTCGGGTGCCCCCGGTGCCGTCCTGACGACCATCGACCGCGAGATCGAGCACCAGCAGGCCGCTCGTGACGCCTACCTGCAGGCGGGGGTCCCCGCCAGCCGCTTCCGCCTGATCGCCGGCCGCGCCGCCGACGTGTTGCCTCGCATGAACGAGAACTCGTACGACATCGTCTTCGTCGACGCCGACCCCGGCTCGGTGATCGAGTACGTCGAGCACGGTCTGCGACTCGCCCGTCCCGGCGGACTCGTCCTCGTCGCGCACGCGCTCTGGCACGGCAGGGTGGCCAACCCCGCCGTCCGCGACACCACGACCACGGGCTTCCGCACCTTGCTGACCGAGGTGTCGACCTCACCGGCCGTGATCAGTTCGCTCTCGACCGCGGGCGACGGCCTGCTCTCGCTCGTCAAGCGCTGAGACGCTCACGTCCGGCGTCGCGCCCGGGGCCCGTGCGGCGGGCGGCAGGCGGCGGGCAGCAGACGGCGCGCACACGCACGGACGCCCCGCGCGTCGCAGGTGCGACGGGCGGGGCGTCCGGGGCTATTAAGGAGGTGGCCGACTAGGCGCTCACGACGCCGGCGAGGGCGTCGTGCAACTCTTTGGCTTCGTCGTCGTTGACCGACACCACGAGGCGTCCCCCACCCTCGAGCGGAACACGCACGATGATGAGACGGCCCTCCTTAACGGCTTCCATAGGCCCGTCGCCGGTCCTCGGCTTCATGGCTGCCATCAGATAGTCCCCTTTCGCAAGTTGCTGGTCCCATTATCCGTGATTTCCAGCCCCCGACCTAAACGACGCCGTTCGACCACCGATCACGGCGGCGTCCAGTCGTACCCGTTCACCCACCAGCAGTAGTAGAGCCACACCCACTGGGCCGCCACGAACACGGCGACGAGCAGCGCGCGGTAGACCTTCGAGCGCGGCACCGCGAGCACACCCAGCAGGGGGAAGAGCGGCATCAGGAGCCTGAAGGTACTGGACTGCGGGAAGAACACGGCCAACAGGTAGAGCGCGTAGGCGACGCCCCACAACCTCAGGTCGACGCTCGTCCGGCGCGCCCACGGCGACAGCATCAGGGCCGTGAAGGCGAGCACGGACAGGACGAGCAGGGCGATGCCGGAACCACCCGGAAACCACCAGTTCGCCCCGTCGACCCAGGGGGTGAACGGCACGAGCGGCCCGTAACCGATGTACGGCGCCCGCCACGCGAGCTCCGTCTCGGTGTAGGCACCCGGCACGCCGGTCACCGCACCGGCGACGACGAGCCACGCGACGCCGAACACGGCCGTGGCCGCGGCCGCAGCCGCCACCCGGACCCGCTCGCGCACCGGGAAGGGATCGTCGTACCGACGCCACCAGCGCAGCACCCCGTGCAGTCCGATCGCGAGGGCGAGCGGAAGGGCCCCGGGCCGCGTGAACGACATGATCAGCACGACCGGCAGCATCGCCAGGTACTGTCGCCGCACCAGCAGGAGCAGGCTCGCGCAGAGCAGCAGCAGGAACATCGACTCGGCGTAAGCCACCTGCAGCAGCGGCGACAGGGGCGCCACGCAGAACAGGACGACCGCGAACAACGAGGTCGACTCGGGCAGCGAGTGCCGCATGAGGCGGTAGAACAGCAGGGCCGTCCCCGCGGCGCAGGCGACCGACACGACGACGGCGAGCGTCGCGAAGGGCAGGCCCGTCAGGGTCATCAGTCCACGGACGACGAACGGGTAGGCGGGCATGAACGCCCAGGCGTTCTCGCCCACGTGACCGTCGCCCGTGATCGGCAGGTCGCTCGGGTACCCCACCACGGCGATGATGTAGTACCAGTGACCGTCCCAGATGGTGGCGAAGCTGCCGTAGTCGGGGCTCGCGAGGGTCCACGCGTTGGCCTGCTGGGCACCGGCGAACGTGAGCAGCGCGATCGTGCTGACGACGCGAGACAGCACGAACACCACCAGCACCCGGGCCCACCACGGTGTCAACCGGTAACGCAGCACGAGATTCCTCGACGGCGAGATCGGCCGTCGGGGGGCGTGACGCGGGAGCGGGGACGAGGAGGCGCGGCTCGCCTCGTCGACGGTCACGCCGTCAGCCACGCCCGCAGTCCGCGCTCGTTGTCGAGGATCTGCTGCACGGGCACGCGCTCGTCGTCGTGGTGGGCCAGCATCGGGTCGCCGGGCCCGTAGTTGACGGCGGGCACGCCGAGGGCGGAGAAGCGCGCGACGTCCGTCCAGCCGTACTTGGGCTTGGCCTCGCCGCCGACGGCGCGCAGGAACTGCTGCGCGAGCGGGGCGTCCAGGCCGGGCCGGGCGCCGGGCGCGAGGTCGACGATCGTGACGTCGAAGCCCTCGAAGAGCTCGCGCACGTGGGCGACGGCCTCGTCGGCGCTGCGGCTCGGGGCGAATCGGTAGTTGACGTGCACCATGCACTCGTCGGGGATCACGTTGCCGGCCACGCCACCCGTGATGCCCACGGCGTTGAGGCCCTCACGGTAGACGAGCCCGTCGACCTCGACCTCGCGAGCCTCGTAGGCCGCCAGCACGTCGAGGATCGGCGCGGCCTTGTGGATGGCGTTGTCGCCCACCCACGACCGCGCGCTGTGCGAGCGGGCACCGAAGGTGCGGATCTCGGCGCGGAGGTTGCCGTTGCAGCCGCCCTCGACCCCGCTGTTGCTCGGTTCGCCCAGGACGGCGAAGTCGCCGGCCAGCAGGTCGGGCCGGAGGCGCGCGAGGCGTCCCAGGCCGTTCAGCGCGTCGGAGACCTCTTCGTGGTCGTACCAGACCCACGTCACGTCGACGTTCGGTTCGGTCAGCTCGACCGCGAGGCGGAGGTGCACGGCGCAGCCGGCCTTCATGTCGACGGTCCCCCGGCCCCACAGGTACTCGACGTCATCCTCGGTCTCGTAGCGCGTGGGCACGTTGTCGTTGATGGGCACGGTGTCGACGTGACCGGCGATCACGACCCGTGAGGCCCGGCCCAACTGCGTCCGCGCGACGATCGCGTCACCGTCACGGAACAGCTCGAGGTGGTCGCAGCCCTCGAGCGTGGCCCAGATCTCGTCGGCGACGAGGCGTTCGTCGCCCGACTCGGACCGGATGTCGCAGAGCTGCCTCGTGACGTCGACGGGCGAGACGGTGAGGTCGATCGGTGCCATGCGGGCGAGTTTACGGGCCGACGGCACGGGTCGCCTCCGAACCGGGTCGTCGGCGGCTGCCGATACGCTCGGGTCCATGACTTCCGACGCCACCGCCACCGCCCCGACCCACGCCTACGGGTACGGCCTCGCGACCGTCTCGCACGACGGCACCACGCTCGACACCTGGTTCCCCTCCCCCCGGCTCGGCACCCTGCCGGCCGACCGCGACCCCGAGATCGTCCCGGCCGAGCTGGCCGACGCGGCCGGCCCCGACGAGCGCCGCGCGGTGGACCTCGTCCCGGTGACGGTCGAGATCGACCTGAGCGCGCCTCCTGCGTCCACGCCCGACGCCTACCTTCGCCTGCACCTGCTGAGCCACCTGCTCGTGAAGCCCAACACGATCAACCTCGACGGCGTCTTCGGGCACCTGCCGATCGTCACGTGGACGAACGCGGGCCCGGTCCACCCCGACGACTTCGCGCGCCTGCGTCCGACGCTGCAGCGAGCGGGCATCGTCGCGACCGGCATCGACAAGTTCCCGCGAATGCTCGACTACGTCTCCCCCGACCGCGTCCGCATCGCCGACGCCTCGCGGGTGCGGCTCGGTGCGCACCTGGCCCCGGGCACCACCGTGATGCACGAGGGCTTCGTGAACTTCAACGCGGGCACCCTCGGGTCGTCGATGGTCGAGGGCCGCATCTCGCAGGGCGTCGTCGTGGGCGACGGTTCCGACATCGGCGGCGGCGCCTCGATCATGGGAACGCTGTCGGGCGGCGGCACCCAGCGGGTGACCATCGGTGCCCGCGCCCTGCTCGGCGCCAACGCCGGCATCGGCATCGCGATCGGCGACGACACCGTCGTCGAGGCCGGGCTCTACGTGACGGCCGGCACCAAGGTCGTCGTCGTGGGCGGCACCCCGACCCACGACGGCTCGCCGCAGACCGTCAAGGCCGTCGAGCTCTCGGGCCAGCCCGGGCTGCTCTTCCGCCGCAACTCGCTGACCGGCGCCGTCGAGGTGCTGCCCCGCAAGGGCCACGGCATCACGCTGAACTCGCAGTTGCACGCGTAGTCGAACGGGGCAGCACCAGCACGACGCCGGAAGGTGGGCACGACGCCAGGCCTGAACCTGGCGCCGTGCCCACCTTCCGGCGTCCTACCGATTGCTCGGACGGGCTAGCGCTGCGGCCAGTCACGCTCGGTCGCGCCCAGGTACAACTGCTGGGGGCGGCCGATCTTGGTCGTCGGGTCGGTGTTCATCTCGCGCCAGTGGGCGATCCAGCCGGGCAGGCGCCCGATCGCGAAGAGCACGGTGAACATGCGCGGCGGGAAGCCCATCGCCTTGTAGATGACGCCCGTGTAGAAGTCGACGTTCGGGTAGAGCCTGCGCTCGACGAAGTAGTCGTCGGCCAGGGCGATCCCCTCGAGCTCCATCGCGATGTCGAGCAGGTCGTCTTTCACGCCGAGGGACTCGAGCACCTCGGTGGCGCTCTCTTTGACCAGCTTGGCGCGAGGGTCGTAGTTCTTGTAGACGCGGTGGCCGAAGCCCATCAGCTTGACGCCGGCCTCTTTGTTCTTGACCCGCTCGACGAAACGCTCGACGCCCTGGCCGCTGTCGCGGATCTCGGCGAGCATCTTGAGGACGGCCTCGTTGGCCCCACCGTGCAGCGGCCCGTAGAGCGCGCTGATCCCGGCCGAGATCGACGAGAACATGTTGGCCTGGGTCGAGCCGACGAGGCGCACGGTCGACGTCGACGCGTTCTGCTCGTGGTCTTCGTGCAGGATGAGCAGTCGCTCGAGAGCCTTCGAGAGGACCGGGTCGACCTCGTACGGCTCGGCCATCGTGCCGAAGTTCAGCTTGAGGAAGTTGTCGACGAAACTGAGTGAGTTGTCGGGGTAGAGGAAGGCCTGACCCAGGCTCTTCTTGTGCGCGTAGGCCGCGATGACCGGCAGCTTCGCCAGCAGTCGCACGGTCTGCAACTCGACCTGCTCGGGGTCGTGCACGCTCATGCTGTCTTCGTAGAACGTCGACAGGGCACCGACCGCACTCGACAGCACCGACATCGGGTGCGCGTTGTGCGGCAGGGCGTCGAAGAAGCGGCGCAGGTCTTCGTGCAGCAGCGTGTGCCGCCGGATGCGCGCGTCGAAGTCGGCGAGCTGGTCGGGGGTGGGCAGTTCGCCGTAGATCAACAGCCAGGCCGTCTCGAGGTAGGTCGAGTTCTCGGCGACTTGTTCGATCGGGTAGCCCCGGTAGCGCAGGATGCCCTGATCACCGTCGATGTAGGTGATCGTGCTTCGGGCGTTGGAGGTGTTCACGAACCCCGTGTCGAGGGTCGTGTAACCGGTCTGCTTGGTGAACGTCGAGATGTCGATCGACGAGGCACCTTCGGTGCTCGCGACGATCGGGAACTCGGCTGTTCCCCCCGGGAACTGCAGCGTGGCCTTCTGGGCGTCGTTGGCAGTGTCAGTCACCCGGTCAGCCTAGCGGTCAGCTGCCGAGTCGCCCCACGGCGGCGTCGATGCGCTCGTCGGTCGTCGTGAGCGCCACGCGGACGTGACGACCGCCGGCCGGCCCGTAGAACGACCCGGGGGCGACGAGCACTCCGCGCTCGGCGAGCCAGGCCACCGTGACCCAGGCGTCCTCGTCTCGCGTGGCCCAGAGATAAAGCCCGGCTTCGCTGTGGTCGATGCGGAACCCGGCTGCCTCGAGGGCGGGCAGGAGGCGCGCTCGGCGGGCCGCGTACCGCGCCTTCTGCTCGACCACGTGGACCTCGTCGGCCAATGCGACCACCATGGCCTGTTGCACCGGGGCCGGCGGCATGAGCCCTGCGTGCTTGCGCACGGCGAGCAGCTGACCGACGACGTGGTCGCAGCCCGCGACGAAACCCGCGCGGTACCCGGCGAGGTTGGACTGCTTGCTGAGGGAGTAGACGGAGACGACGCCGCGGAGGTCGTCACCCACGACGCGGGGGTCGAGGATGCAGGGCGTAGGACGATCGGCCCAGTCGCCCGTCCACCCCAGCTCGGCGTAGCACTCGTCGCCGGCGATCACGGCACCGAGTTCGCGTGCACGGGCCACGGCCGCACGCAGGCCCTCGACGCCGAGCACGGCTCCGTCGGGGTTGCCCGGGCTGTTCAGCCAGACCAGCTTCGTCGACGCGGGCCACTCGGCCGGGTCGTCGGAGGCGAGGGCCGTCGCCCCGACGAGGGCGGCACCGAGCGCGTAGGTCGGGTAGGCGTTCGTCGGATGGACCACCGTGTCGCCCGGGCCGATGCCGAGCCAGAGGGCCATGCCGGCGATGAGTTCTTTGGAGCCGATGGTGGGCAGCACGTTCGCGTCGCCGAGCCCGGTGACTCCGCGGCGCCGCTCGTACCACTCGGCGATGGCCGACCGCAGGGCCGGGGTGCCGGCCACCTGAGGGTACGAGTGGGCGTCGGTCGCGACGGCCAGGGCCTCGCGGACGACGTCGGGCGTCGGGTCGACGGGCGAGCCGACGCTGAGGTCGACGATGCCGCCGGGGTGACGCCTGGCGGTCGCCGCGTACGGCACCAGGGCGTCCCAGGGGAACTCGGGCAGGTCGAGTGCCACGGAGGCCGACCTAGGCGCCGGCGCCCTGAGGGGGCAACGCCGAGATCACGGGGTGGTCCTTGGCGATGACGCCGACCTTGGCCGCGCCGCCGGGCGAACCGATCTCGTCGAAGAACTCGACGTTGGCCTTGTAGTACTCGGCCCACTTGTCGGGCAGGTCGTCTTCGTAGTAGATGGCCTCGACGGGGCACACCGGCTCGCACGCACCGCAGTCGACGCATTCGTCGGGGTGGATGTAGAGCGAGCGTTCGCCCTCGTAGATGCAGTCGACGGGGCATTCGTCGATGCAGGCACGGTCTTTGACATCGACACAGGGAAGTGCGATCACGTACGTCACGTCTGGGGGGTTCCCTTCGCGTCGGGCAGGGCGTCCAGCCTATCGTCTGCCGGCTGTGCCTCGACCGAGGAGGCGCGGGTCGAGCCGCCGGACGGCGTCGCGCCCCCGGCGACCGGGCCCCGCAACCGCGGCCAGCCGAGCACCACGAGGCAGATCAGGAACACCCCGCCGAGCCAGACCAGGGCGGGCGTGTTGTCGGGCACGAGGATCGACCCGCCCGGACTCGCCTGCCACAGGACCACGAGCGCCCCGAGCAGCCCGACGGCGGCGGCGCCGGCCATGGCCCGCGAACCGAAGACCGAGCGGAGACCGGCGAGGAGCGTGAGGCTCATCAGCAGCGCGAGCACGAGCCCGGACCAGACCGGCGAGCCGGCGACGGTGATCGTCGACTGGTGCATCACGGTGCCGATGGTGCCGAACACGGCCCCGGCGGCGAGCGCCAGCACGAGCGCGGCGACGCGACCGCCCGTCGTCATCTGCGCCATCTCGGAGGCGCCCCCGTCGGCCGGCGGCTCGGGCACGAAGCGGAACGACTCGCGGACCGTCACGGGCTCGACGACCCCGTGGGGGAAGCGGATG
Organism: Frigoribacterium sp. RIT-PI-h; assembly: GCF_001297205.1. Lineage (NCBI taxonomy): Bacteria > Bacillati > Actinomycetota > Actinomycetes > Micrococcales > Microbacteriaceae > Frigoribacterium > Frigoribacterium sp. RIT-PI-h. The sequence goes on from NZ_LHOZ01000038.1 coordinate 71,620, forward strand.
CCGGCTCGGCCGCCCGGGAGGTCGACCACCTCGACCTGGCTGCGGTGGTCGCGCAGCGCCGCGAGCTTACGGGGTGCGACGTGCCGGGCGTCCATCGTGAGCACGGTGTCGTCGGTGGCGAGGGCCTCGGCTTCGGCGCCCTCGGCCGACTCGGCGCCGGCCACGATCGCGAAGAACGGCACGCCGACGAGTCGCGCGGCGCGCACGGCGCCCCGGGTGGCCCGGACGTGGTCGGGGGGGGGGTAGCCGCCGGCCTCGTCGTAGCTGATGATCGCGGTCGGGCGCACGGACTGCAAGACGGCCGACAGGTCGCTCACGACCTCGCCGAACTCGGCGGCGCAGAAGGCCGCGGGGTGCAGGTCGGGCGTCGGCCCGGCCACGCCGGCCGACCGCCAGACCATGCCGCTGTCGCGGTAGGCCCGTTCGGGGAGGCCGGGCGTGCGGGCTCCGGGCGAACCGAGGAACCGGTGGTCGTCGACGCCGAGGTCGTGCATGGCGGCGGCGATCTCGCCCTCACGGTGGACGGCGAGGGCGGCCTGGTCGTCTCGGAGGACGGCGAGGTCGTCGGGGATGACCTCGCCCAGCTCACCTCGGGTGCAGGTCACCACGGTGACGGCGGCACCGGCCTCGACCAGCGCGGCGATCGTGCCACCCGTGGTGATGGTCTCGTCGTCGGGATGGGCGTGGACGAAGAGCACGCGCTCGAGCCGCGGGTCGCCGGCGGTCGAGGGCGACGCGGGCGTCGGCGAGGCGGAGGAGTTCATCACTGGACAGGATACGCCGCGCCGCACTACTGTCGGTCTGGCTCAGGGTGCCCTAAGTGAGGTTAGCCTAACCATACCAGGCCGTTCGGTCCCGTCCCGGCCCGGCCCGGCGTCGTCCACCGTGAGCCCGATCCCGCCCCTGCTCGACGACGAGCTCCACTCCCCTCCGAGAAAGCCGTCCCCGTGCTCGCCAACTACCTCATCGGACTCCGAGAGGGCCTCGAGGCCGCTCTCGTGGTCGGCATCCTCATCGCCTACGTGGTCAAGATCGGCCGGCGCGCCGCCCCCCCCCGCCTCTGGCTGGGCGTCGGCACCGCGGTCGTCCTCTCCCTCGGACTCGGCGCCGTGCTGACCTTCGGCACCTACGGGCTCACCTTCCAGGCCCAAGAGGTCATCGGCGGCGGACTCTCGATCGTGGCCGTGGGCTTCGTCACCTGGATGGTCTTCTGGATGGCCCGGACCGCTCGCGGCCTGCGCGGCGAACTCGAGTCGGGCCTCGACCGGGCGCTCGTCGGCGGTGCCGGGGCGATCGTCGCCCTGGCCTTCCTCTCGGTCGGGCGCGAGGGCATCGAGACCGCCCTCTTCGTCTGGGCCACGGTGCAGTCGACCGGCGGCGGCGCGACGCCGCTGGTGGGCGCCCTGCTCGGCATCCTCACGGCGGTCGCGATCCAGGTGGCGATCTACCGCGGCGTGGTCCGCCTCGACGTCGCCCGGTTCTTCCGGGTGACCGGCTACTTCCTCGTCGTCGTCGCGGCGGGCGTCCTCGCCTACGGGGTGGGCGCCCTGCAGGAGGCGTCCGTGTGGCCGGGCCGCGCCTCCCTGGCTTTCGACGTGAGCGCGGCGGTGCCGCCGACCAGCTGGTACGGCACCCTGCTGCAGGGACTCGTCAACTTCACGCCGACACCGAGCTGGCTGCAGGTCGTCGTCTGGCTCGCCTACCTCGCCGTCGTCGTCTCGTTCTTCGTGCGGGCGACCCGCCGCCGTCGCCCCGGCACCCCGAGCACGTCCGACCCGTCCACGACCCGCGGCACCTCCGCCTCCCCGACCGCCCCGTCCCCCCGCACCGCAGGAGCATCCCGCTTACCGCCAGCCCCCTCCGCCCCCTCGCCGTTGCCTCGGGCTTCGCCGCGCTCGCACTTGCCCTGACCGGGTGCGTAGCGAACGCCTACGCCCGCTCCTACCAGGCTACGTCCGTGAAGTAGGACGGCCTCCAGGTCTCGTGTTACCTGTTGTAGCTCTCACTGCGGGTGGTCC
>NZ_LHOZ01000083.1:0-5046 GCF_001297205.1 Frigoribacterium sp. RIT-PI-h
CCACCACGCCGGCCCCCACCCCGACGCCGACCGGGTCCGGCACGGTCGTCCCCGCCGCCTTCCGCCGGAGTTCGTGGAGCGACGACCCCTACTCGCTCGGGGCGACGAGCCACCTCACCCCCGGCACGTCCGACGCCGACCGCCGGTTGCTCGGCACCCCGCTCGACGACCGGCTCTTCTTCGCCGGTGAGGCCGTCGCCTCGACGATGGGTGGCACGGTCTACGGGGCCCGCCAGTCGGGCTTCGACGTCGCGGCACAGGTCGCCGAGGTCGCCGCGGCCGACGAGCGCATCGCCGTGATCGGCGCCGGCATCGCGGGGGCGACCGCGGCGCGTTCCCTGGTCGAGCGCGGCGACGACGTCGTCGTCGTCGAGGCCCGCGGACGGGCCGGCGGCCGGGTGCGCAGCGTGCCCGACGACGACTGGCCCTACCCGGTCGAGCTCGGCGTCGGTCTGCTCGAGGGCCCCGAGTCGGTGGCCCTCCAGGCCGCCCTCGCCCTCGCCCGCGTCCGGACCCGTCCGCTCGACGACACGGTCGAGGTGCGGACGTCCGACGGCGCGGTCGACTCGCTCGGCGACGCCGCCGACCGACTCGACCAGGCCGCGTCTTGGGCAGACGCTCGCTCCACCACGACCGACGCCGACTCCGGCACGAGCGTCGCCGACGCCCTCGCCGGGTCCGGGGCCGACCAGGTCTCGGCCCTGCCCGGTCCCGACGGCGTCTCGGACGCCGACCGTCTCGCCCTCGTGCTCGACGACCTCCTCCCGGCTCGCTGGGGCGCCGAGGCCGACGACCTCGCGGTCTCGGCCCTCGGCGACGACCCCGCACGCGACCTGCTGCCCACCGGTGCCTCCGTGGTGACGGGTGGCCTGTCGGGCTTCGTGGCGGGCCTGCTCGACGGCCTGGACGTCCTCCGCGACAGCAACGTCGTCCGCGTGCAGTACGGCGACCAGGGCGTCGGGCTGCGACTCGCCACGGGCGAGTCGCTCTCGGTCGACCGTGCCGTGTCGACGATCCCCCTGGGGGTGCTGAAGACCGGCGTCCCCGAGTTCTCACCGGAGCTGCCGTCCACCCACACCGACGCGATCGAGGCCCTCGGCGTCGGCACGCGCGAGGTGCTCTGGCTGCGCTTCGACGAGGCCTTCTGGTCCACCCAGGCCACGGTCTGGGCCGTGCTCGACGACGACGCGCCCTACCGGCTCTTCGTCAACCTGATGCCGGCCACGGGAGCCCCCGTGCTGGTCGCGCTGACGGGTGGCGACGCGGCGACCGAGGGCGACGCCCGCGACGACGACGCGGCGGGGGCGGCGGCCATGCGGAGCCTGGCGCCCTACCTCGACCTCGTGGCCGCCGGGTCCCCCGCGCCCACCGACGAGCCGACGGCCGACCCGACGTCCTGACCCGCGCCTCCTGGTCCCTCGACGGCAGGAGGCGCGGTGCGTGTCGTCGACGCGGCCCCGCGACCCTGCCGGGCCCGTGCGTGCGGCCGCACGTGGCTGAGCGCGACGAGCGCGACGAGCACGCCGACGATCGTGCCCAGCGCGATGCCGTTGTAGAGCAGGAACTCGCCCGGCCAGGTCACCTGGGCCGGGTCGAGGAAGAAGTACGGGTACCAGCCGACGTCGGCTCCACGGACGATCGTGAACACGCCCCACACGAGCGGGAAGACGAGCACGACCGACAGCACCCGCCAGCGCACCCGCGGCCGGTCGGGCCCGAGAACCCAGTCGACGAGCACGAACGTCGGGATGACGAAGTGCAGCAGCTGGCTCGACCAGGGCACCTCGATGCGGTAGTTGTGACTCGCCGACTCGGCGACGATGATGCCGAACACGATGCCCGACACGATGACGTAGGTGCTGACCAGGGCGTGCACTCCCGCGAACCAGCCGGGTTCCTGGCGCCCGCGCAGCAGCAGGACTCCCGCGATCGCGAGCACGACGACGTTCGCCATGTTGCTCTGCTGGGTGAAGTAGCTGAAGTAGTTGATCGAGCTGAAGGTGCTGAACCCGAGCACGTAGACGAAGTCGGCGACGAGAGCGACGACGCCGACGGCGGCCGCGAGCAGGCGTAGGACGCCGACGATCCGTCGCACCGTGTCACGCCCTCCGGATCTGGTCGGCTGCGGTCTGGGGAAACGTCGATCGTACTAGGCGCCCACCGGACGCTCGACGTGACGAGGCCGGGCCCGTGCGTCGTGACGACGTGCGGGCCCGGCCTCGGTGCCTCGGCGTCGCACCGCAGCGCGACACCGTGCCGATCAGGGGATCAGCTGGGGATGTAGTTGAACTCGTCCGGGTTCGGGCCGGTGCGCTCGTCCTTGTTGAGGGCGGTGATCGCGGCCACGTCGGCGTCGGTCAGCTCGAAGTCGAACAGGTCGAAGTTCTCTTCCACGCGCGACCGGGTGACCGACTTGGGGAAGACGATGTCGCCCCGCTGGATGTGCCAGCGCAGCGTGACCTGGGCGGTCGACTTGCCGACCCGCTCGGCGATCTCGGTGATGGTCTCGTCCTTCAGCACGCCGCCCTGGGCGATGGGCGACCAGGCCTCGGTGTGGATGCCCTTCGAGACGCCGAACTCACGCAGCGCGTCCTGCGTCAGGTACGGGTGCACCTCGATCTGGTTGACGACCGGGACGACCGAACCCTCGTCGAGGATGCGCTCGAGGTGGGGCTGCTGGAAGTTCGAGACGCCGATCGACTTGGCGCGACCGCTGGCGTGGATCTCTTCGAGGGCCTTCCAGGTCTCGACGTAGTCGACGTCGATGCCGGGCAGCGGCCAGTGGATGAGGAACAGGTCGACGTAGTCCTGCTTTAGGGCGTCGAGCGTGCCGTCGAACGCCTTCAGGGCGTCGTCACGCTTGTGGAAGCCGTTGTTGAGCTTCGAGGTGACGAAGATCTCGCTGCGGTCGATGCCGCTCTCGGCGATCGCCTCGCCCACGCCCGCCTCGTTGCCGTACATCTCGGCGGTGTCGATGTGGCGGTAGCCGACCTCGAACGCGGTGAGGGTGGCGTCCTTGGTCTCGGCCGGGTCGACCTGGTAGACGCCGAACCCGAGCTGGGGGATCTGGATTCCGTTGTTCAGGGTGATGGTGGGGATCGTGGTCATGTGTAGAGCCAACCACTCACCCCCGACACTTCTTCCGAGGAAGCACTGGTGCCCGTACCCCGGGCGTGTTACTGTGATGAGTCGCTTGGGGCTCTCTTCTCACAGAGCTCCCGTGCGGTGCCGACCGAGTCCACACCGGCGCACCGCCCGAAAAGCCTCGCGAGACGACCTCGCCGGATGCGCACGACGACCACCGATCATCGTTGCCCTACTTCTCCGGCCGCCGTCACCGCAGGCCCGACCACCGCCGTCAGGCGGACCACGACCGCCCATCCGGCGCCTCGTGCCACGGATTCTGTCGCAACACAGAGCACACATCGAAATCGAGCATCATGAACGACATCATCAGCATCACCGGCACGGTCACGACCGCGCCCACCCTGACCACCGCCCGCCTCGTCGAGTTCGTCGTCGTCGACGACCGCGGCACCGAGTTCGCCGTCCGCGCCTGGCGCGACGACGTCACCACCGCCGTGCGCGTCGGTGCGTCCGTCGTCGTCGACGGCGCCGCCGGCTGGGTCATCCCCGGCCGCAGCTGGCGTCACGAGCCGAGCCGCACCATCGTGCAGGCCTCCTCGGTCGAGGCCCGCGAGCTCGCACTCGCGGCCTAGTTCGCAGCGCCTCCGGGCGCGACGACCCGAGGAGGCGCGGTGAGGCTGTGAGCCGCACCGCGCCTCCTGCGGTCCCCGGCACCACGACGACGGGCCCGGCCACCGAGAGGTGACCGGGCCCGTCGCGCGCCGTCCGAGGGCTGCGGGGTCAGAGACCCTGGGCGCGGACCAGGATCGGCCGGTGGTCGCTGACGCCGGCCGGGAGCGTGACGACGTCCTCGATCTTGAGGTCGTAGCTCGTCGCGAAGTCGAAGTGGCCCTTGACGTACTTGTAGCCCAGGTAGGTCGGGGTCGAGCTGCGGGTCAGCACGAAGCCGTCGCGCTCGATGTGCTTGCGCAGACCGCCGTGGAACCACGGGTAGTTGAAGTCGCCCACCATCAGCATCGGCACGCCCGGCGCCAATGCGCGCATCAGGCGGTGCGCCGACTCCACCTGCTTCTTGCGCAGGGAGTTCGTGGCCGTGAGCGGGGCGGCGTGGAACGAGCCGATCAGCACGTCACGTCCGCTCTGTCGGTCGGCCAGGTGCATGGCCAGCAGTCGCTCGTGCGCCGGCGACATGACGCGGTCGTGCATCGACTTCTTGAGCGCGTAGACGTTCGTCCCCAACAACTCGAACCGGGAGCGGCGGTAGTAGGCCGCGAGCCCGAGACGGTTGTTGTGCGTCGACGCCGCGAGGGCGAACTCGCCGAACTCGTCGGGGATGTCCTTGGTGTCGGCCTCTTGCAGGCAGAGCACGTCGGCGTCGTTGTCCTCGGCGAGCGACCGGATCTCGCCCTTGGCCGTGTGCTCGCGCAGGTTGTAGCTGACGACGCGCATCGTGTGTCCGTTGTGTTCTGTCACGAATAGCGAACCTAGTCCACGTCTGTTTCGGGCATGTGCAGGTTGGACGAACGGGGGGTGCCGGGTGCGGCGGACAGGACGTCCGCCGCACCCGGCACCCCCCGTCGAACGGTTACTCGCCGCGGTGGGTGCGGTCGGCGTCACCGGTGAGCGCTGCGCGGGCCGCGCGGCGACGCGTGGAGACGACGAGCGCGGCACCGAGCAGGGTGAGCAGGGCGGCCAGCGCGACCGGGCCGGCCAGCTCGGCTCCGGTGAAGGCGAGACCGGTCGTCGCGGCTGCGGCGGCGGGGCGAGGCGTCGACACGGCCGGGGCGGATGCGGCCGGGGCGGGGGGACCCGCCACGGGGGGGGGGAGCGCCGCGGGGGTCGTCGTCGGGGGGGCCGGCGGGGGGGTGGGCGTGGCTGCCGCGGCGGCGACTCGGGCGGACCCGGCGTTCGAGGCGGACACGGCCTCGCCGGACTCGAGGCCACGGGCCGTCACGGCTG
>NZ_LHOZ01000011.1:0-4990 GCF_001297205.1 Frigoribacterium sp. RIT-PI-h
GTCGGCGGCGGCCCGGCCGCCCACCGCCCGGCCGAGGCGCTCGCCGCCCGTGCCACCGCGGACGGGCCGGTGGCGCAGGTCACGGTCGTCGGTGAAGAGGTCCACCTGCCCTACGACCGCGTCGCGCTCTCGACCCGGCTCGCCGGTGCCGTCGCCCTGACATTGGGTGCCGGGTCGGTGTGGAGCGCAGGCGGCGTCTCGTACCTGGGCGGCGTGCGGGTCGAGGCCCTGGACGTGGACCGCCGGACGGCCTCCACGAGCGACGGTCACGAGCTCGGCTACGACGCCCTCGTGCTCGCCACCGGGTCGTCCGCGACGGTTCCGCCGATCCCCGGGGCCGGGGCCGGTCGCGTGTACCGCACGATCGACGACGTCGACGCCCTCCGGGACGAGGTCACCACCTTCGCCGAGCGCCACGGACGCCCGGCGCGGGTCGTCGTAGTGGGTGGTGGGCTGCTCGGACTCGAGGCGGCAGGAGGCGCGGCCGCCTTGGGCGCGACGGCCAGCGTCGTGCACAGTGGCCGCTGGCTCATGTCGGCCCAGCTCGACGAGGGCGCCGGGCGGGCGCTCGGTCGCATCGTCACGGCCGGAGGGATCGGCCTGCACCTCGGCACCCGCCCCGCCGAGGTGCTCACCGCACCCTCGGGAGCCGTGCTCGGCGTGGTGCTCGAGGACGGCCGCACCGTCGGGGCCGACGTGGTCGTCTTCTCGATCGGCATCACCCCGCGGGACGAACTCGCCCGCGCGGCGGGCATCGAGGTCGCCCCGCGCGGCGGCGTCGTCGTCGGTGAGGACTGTTCGACCTCGGCTCCGGGCGTGTTCGCGATCGGCGAGGTCGCGAGCGTCGACGGCGTCTGCACCGGGCTCGTGGCCCCCACGAACGCCATGGCCGAGGTCGTCGCCGACCGCCTCGCCGGGGGTGCCGCGGTGTTCGGCGGCATCGACGACGCCACGAAGCTGAAGCTCGCGGGCGTCGACGTGGCCTCGTTCGGCGACGCGACCGCCCGCACCGAGGGGGCGCTCGAGGTGGTCTACGCCGACCCGGCCCGCGGCCTGTACCAGAAGCTCGTCGTCAGCGCCGACGCCAAGACGCTGCTCGGGGGCATGTTCGTCGGCGCCGCGACGCCCTACCGACCCTGCGCCCCCGGCGGGGTCGCGAACGGCCCGCCGAGCCCGCCGCGTTCCTGGCGGCGTCCGGCCCCGAGGGCGCGGTCGACGTCGAGCTGCCCGACGACGCGCAGATCTGCGCCTGCAACGACGTCTCGGTCGGCGACGTCCGGGGCTGGATCACGGGTGCCCCCGGCGAGGCCTGCACCGACCTCGCGACGCTCAAGACCTGCTCGCGCGCGGGCACGCAGTGCGGCTCGTGCGTGCCCCGGGTGAAGAAGACCCTCGACGCCGAGCTGACGAAGGCGGGCGGGGCCGTGTCGACCGCGCTCTGCGAGCACTTCGCCATGGGGCGGGCCGGGCGCGTCGAGGCCGTCCGCGTGCGCGGCCGGAGCTCGGCGGCGGCGGTCTTCGAGCGCTTCGGCCGCGGGGGGCTCGGTTGCGACGTCTGCAAGCCCGTCGTCGCCTCGGTGCTGGCGACGCAGACGCACGCGTACATCCTCGACGGCGACACCGGCCCGATGCAGGACACCAACGACCGGGCCCTCGCCAACATGCAGAAGGACGGCACCTACTCGGTGGTGCCGCGCATCCCGGCCGGCGAGATCAGTCCGGCGAAGCTCAAGGTCATCGCCGAGGTCGCCGAACGCTTCGGGCTCTACACGAAGATCACGGGCGGCCTGCGCATCGACATGTTCGGGGCCCGGCTCGAGCAGCTGCCCGACATCTGGCGACTGCTCGTCGACGCCGGCTTCGAGTCGGGCCAGGCCTACGGCAAGAGCCTGCGCAACGTGAAGTCGTGCGTCGGCTCGACCTGGTGTCGCTTCGGGGTGCAGGACAGCGTGGCCATGGCCATCTACCTCGAGGAGCGCTACCGGGGCCTGCGCTCGCCGCACAAGTTCAAGATGGGCGTCTCGGGCTGTGCCCGCGAGTGCGCCGAGGCCCGGGCGAAGGACGTCGGCGTCATCGCCACCGAGAACGGCTGGAACCTCTATGTCGGCGGCAACGGCGGGTTCCCGCCCGTGCACGGCCCGCTGCTCGCCAAGGACGTCGACGACGAGACGCTCATCGCCTACATCGACCGCTACCTCATGTACTACGTGCGCACGGCCGACCGGTTGCAACGCACCGCCCGCTGGCAGGAGGAGCTCGACGGCGGCCTCGACCACGTGCGGGCCGTCGTCTGCGACGACTCGCTCGGCATCGCGGCCGAGCTCGAGGCGGCCATGGTGCAGCACGTCGGCGACTACGTCGACGAGTGGGCACTCACCCTCGACGACCCCGAACGTCTGAAGCGGTTCCGGTCGTTCGTCAACGCCCCCGACACCCCCGACCCGTCGATCGCGCGCGTCACCGAACGCGACCAGCCACGACCCGCGACGCCCGACGAACGCCGCTCCTCGAGCGTCCTGCTCGCGGGCGACCGCATCCCCGTGCGAGAGGCCTGACCATGCAGCTGACCCTCGACCTCATCGGTCGACACGTGCTCGTCGTCGGCCGACCCGACCGGGCACGCCACGCCGTCGCCGCCGTGCGGGCCGACGGGGCCGTCGTCGAGTCGCGGCCGGCGGACGACGCCGCGCGGCACCTCGGCGAGATGCTCGCAGGTGCCGGACCACGCCTCCTGCACCTCGTCGTCTGGGTCGAGGGACCCGAGGAGGCGCGGCTCGCGATCACCGCGTCGGCCGCCGCCCTCGAGGTGCCCCTGGCCACCGCACCCGCCACCGACCCGTCGCCGCCCGGGCACGGGACGCTCGTCGGCGGGGGACCGGGCGCGCCCGGGCGGCTGGCCCGGGCGGGCCGGGCCGCGCTCGCTGCTGCGGACGTCGTGCGGCACGACCGGCTCGGGCCGGGCGACCGGGTCGCCGAGCTGGCGCCGGGCGCCGAGCTGGTCGACGTCGGCAAGACCCCCGGTCACCACGCCGTCCCGCAGCACGAGATCGAGGCGCTGCTCGTCGACCACGCGGTGCGGGGTCGGCGGGTCGTGCGACTGAAGGGCGGCGACGCGTTCGTCTTCGGGCGCGGGGGCGAGGAGGTCGCCGCCTGTCGACGGGCCGGCGTGCCGGTGACCGTGGTGCCCGGCGTCACGAGCGCGATCGCCGTGCCGGAGGAAGCCGGCATCCCCGTGACCCACCGGGAGGTCAGCCGGGCCTTCACCGTGCTGTCGGGTCACGTGCCGTTCTCCGACGACGAGCTGCGCCACCTGGTGGGACTCGGCGGCACGATCGTCGTGTTGATGGGCGTCGCCAACCTGCCGCAGACCGCCGCCGGGCTCCGGCGTCACGGCCTGGGCGTCGAGACGCCCATGGCGGTGCTCGAGAGCGGTTTCACGGACCGCAGCCGACGCACGGTCACGACGCTGGGTGAGGTCGACGCGCTGGTCGGGACGTTCCGCTCACCGGCCGTCATCGTGATCGGCGAGGTCGTGCGGGTGGCCGACGCCGGCCTCGACGAGGTCGCCGACCTCGTGGCCTTCGCGGCGCCGCGTCCCGTCGGGGCGGAGGGGTCTCGTGTCGCCTCCACCGTCGGGTCTCGTGCCGCGTCCCGTGCCGCGTCGACCGCCGACGCCCGGGTGACGGCGTGACCGACGTCGACGGCTCCGCGAGCGTCGCGGCGTTCCAGCCGGACCAACTCGAGGGGTTCCGCGTGGCGGTGACCTCGGACCGACGGTCCGAGGAACTGATCGCCGCGTTCGAGCGTCGGGGGGCCGACGTGGGGCACGCGCCCACGATCCGGATGCCCGGGGTGCAGGACGACGAGACGCTGGTCGACGAGACGCTCGGCATCATCTCGGCCCGACCCGGCGTGCTGCTGGCCACCACCTCGTACGGCATGAGGCGGTGGTTCGACGCCGCTGACGCGGCCGGCATCGGCGACGACCTGGTGACGGTGCTCGCCGGCGCCCGGATCGTGGTGCGGGGTCCCAAGGCGCGCGGGGCGATCCGCGCGGCCGGGCTCGATGACCAGGGCATGAGCGAGCGCGAGACGACGACCTCCCTCGTCGACCTCGTGCTGCGCAGCGACGTGGCCGGCCTGACCATCGCCGTCCAGCTGCACGGACTGACCGATCCGGCGCAGCTCGACCGGCTCCGGGACGCGGGGGCGACCGTGCTGACGGTGTCGCCCTACCGCTGGACCGTCCACGAGGACGTCACTCGCGTCCGACGGCTGATCTCGGCGATCTGCGGCGGCAGCGTCGACGCCGTCACCTTCACGAGCGCACCCGCCGTCGACGCGCTCTTCTCGATCGCGGACGGGGCCGGCCGGCTCGACGAACTGCAGAACGCCCTGCGCGACCAGGTCGTGGTCGCCGCGGTCGGCCCGGTGACCGCGGCACCACTGGTCGAGGCCGGGGTGCTGCCGATCGTGCCCGACAGATTCCGGATGGGAGCGCTGATCCGGCTGCTCTGCCAGCATCTCGAGCAGAACGCGGCCCACCGGCTGAGCACCGACTACGGCGACGTCGAACTGCGGGGGCACCAGGTGCGCCTCGCCGAACGGCGGTCGACTCTCAGCCCGGTCGCCTTGGCGCTGTTCCGGGCACTGGTCACCGCCCGAGGCGCGACGGTGTCACGGGACGAGTTGGCGCTCGCGGCCCCCGAGCAGCTCGACGACCACGGGGTCGACGTCGCAGTGAGTCGCCTGCGTCGGGCGCTGCCCGAGCCCGGGTTGGTCCAGACGGTGATCAAGCGCGGTTACCGGCTGACGGTGGTGCGGTAGCGCGGGGCGCTGCTGGGCGCGACTGTGCGGCTCGGGCTGGCGAGCCGGCCGAGGCGCACCGTCGGCGCTCCAAGCCGTTCCTGCTCTGCGAGTACGTCCACGCGATGGGCAACGGCCCCGGGGCGATCGACGAGTACGAGGACCTGGTCGACGCCTACCCGCG
>NZ_LHOZ01000005.1:0-4965 GCF_001297205.1 Frigoribacterium sp. RIT-PI-h
GGTCTCCGGTGCTCTCACGGCCATCGGGGCGAGCCTCCAGCGGCCCGGTCACGACTGGCTCGCCACCCCGCCCACCTCGCGCACCGCTCTGGGCGACTCCGCGCCGCTCGTCGAACCGGCCGCCCGCACCACGGGTTACGACCCCCTCCCCCCCGAGCCGCCCCCCGCCACCCCCCGCCCCCGCCCATCGCCGGCGCAGCCCCCCGCGCCCGCCCCGCCCCGCGGCTCGCCCTGCCCCTCGACCCGGACGCGGGTCGACCCCCGCGGCGCCGCCCAGACGCACGACGTGCACGCCCGGACGTCCTCGTGCACCGCGAGCCCGATGCCGACGAACGGATTCGGCACGACCCGCGTGGAGTCCCCGCAGGCAGGGCAGCGGACGATGAAGAGCGACGATGCAGTGGTCACGGTGCCCCCTCCGACGGTCCACCACGGGGCTCCCCCCTCGCCGGCACCCGACGTGGGCGAGGGGGTCGGAGTCGACGCCCTCCCCGACCTGAGGTGACGACGACTCCACGCCCCGCGGTGACGCGGTGCGTCGGAGCTCGCGCTCCGCTGAAGCGTGGCTTCGCTTCGGGATCAAGCTAGTCCAACGGGTACTAGTCCTCAATGGACCGAGAGGTTCGGAGCCACCCCACTACGGGTGACGCGGCGCCCCGATCTCGCCGCTGCGGGCGTACTCCCGGACCCACGCCCGCTCGGTGATCAGCAGGTCGAGCAGGTGCCGGAACATCGCCACGGACTGCACCGGGAAGCGCGTCCCGTCGGCCTCGGCGGCGTCGAGGTACGCCTGTGCCGTCGCCATGCGCTCCTCGAGGGCCTGGACGCGCGTGGCGAAGATCGCGGCCCGCGTCGCCTCGTCGACCAGGTACAGCAGGGCGAACCGGACGTAGAACTCCTCGTCGTCGGCGCCGCGGGAGACGGGGAAGTCGGCGATCCGCTCGAGCAGCAGCTCGCGGCCGGCGTCGGTCAGCGAGAAGACGTGACGGTTGGGCCGGCCGGTGGTCTCCTCGGTGCGGCGGTCGAGCGAGCCCCGCTCGTGCAGGCGCTTCAGGGCGGTGTAGACGGCGTTGTTGTTGACCACGCCGAGCCCCGGGCGACGCACGTTCCGCTTGATGTCGTACCCGTGCTGCGGCCCGGCGAGCAGGTTGCTCAGGATGAGGATCTCGGTGACCATCCCCACATCATGGTGCGTGTCCGGCCGGTCGGCCTCCGCACGACGCGACCGGACGCAGGAGGCGCGGTGCCGGTCGAACCGGCACCGCGCCTCCTGCAGGCCCCGACGTCAGTCGGTCGGGGGCGTGTAGAACTGCAGGTCGTTGCCCTCGGTGTCCTTGAAGGGCAGGATGCGGCCCCACGGGTGCTCGCTGATCGTGCCGGTCACGTCGGCGCTGCGCGACTGCAGGTCGGCCAACGCGTCCTCGAGGGTGCCGTCGGGCTGGAACGTGATGACCGCGCCACCTTCACTCGACGCCGCGGCCTGTTCACGCCCGTTCAGGCCGATCATCAGGCCGTTCGCGTCGATCTCGGTCCAGTCGTCGCTCTCGCTTTTCACCGTGAGGCCGAGCGCGTCACGGTAGAACGCCGTCGCCCGCCCCATGTCGGTCACGGGCACCCACACTGTTGCCACTCCGCTTGCCATGTCGACTCCTTCGTCCGGCACCGGACCACCCGGTGCTGCGGCTGGCTCCTTGGTACGCCGCCCGGCCTCCGAGTCGTGCCACGAGTCAGGGCACTTTCCCACCCGGAGGCGTGTCCCACGGTCGCCGGCGGTCGACCGGACCACCCGCAGGAGGCGCGGTTCCGGTCGGACGCGCACCGCGCCTCCTGCGGGCCGTCGCCTCGGGGGCACTGGCAGGGCCTCCCGCGGTCGTCCCGGGGGCGTAACGTCGAAGACGAGGAGCCCGTCGTCGAGCACCGTGTTCCGCCCAGTCCCTCGTCCCCGAACCGAACCCACCCCCAGGAGACCCATGCGCACCGTCAACGCCTACGCGGCCCCGTCCGCCACCGAGCCCCTCGTCAAGACGACCATCGAGCGCCGCGACGTCGGCCCGAAGGACGTCATGATCGACATCGCCTACGCCGGCATCTGCCACAGCGACATCCACACCGTCCGCGGCGAGTGGGGCGAGATCCAGTACCCGCAGGTCGTCGGTCACGAGATCGTCGGCACCGTCTCGGAGGTCGGCTCCGAGGTCACCAAGCACAAGGTCGGCGACCGCGTCGGCGTCGGCTGCATGGTCAACTCGTGCGGCGAGTGCGAGTACTGCAAGCGAGGCGACGAGCAGTACTGCGCCAAGGGCAACACCGGCACCTACACGAGCGTCGACCCGGCCGACGGCACCGTCACCCAGGGTGGCTACTCGCAGGCCGTCGTCGTCACCGAGGACTTCGTGCTGCGCGTGCCCGAGTCGCTCGACTACGACAAGGTCGCCCCGCTGCTCTGCGCCGGCATCACGCTGTACTCGCCGCTGCACCACTGGGGCGTCACCGAGGGCACCAAGGTCGCCATCGTCGGCATGGGCGGCCTCGGCCACATGGGCGTGAAGATCGCCGCCGCACTCGGCGCCGACGTCACCGTGCTGTCGCAGACCACCTCGAAGAAAGAGGACTCGCTGCGCTTCGGTGCCAAGGCGCACTACGCGACCAGCGACGAGCAGACCTTCACCGACCTGGCGAACTCGTTCGACCTGATCATCAACACCGTGTCGGCGAAGGTCGACATGGGCGCCTACCTCGGCCTGCTCGCCGTCGACGGCACGCTCGTCAACGTCGGTGCCCCGTCCGAGCCGCTCGAGGTGCCCGCGTTCGCCCTGATCCCCGCCCGTCGCAGCTGGGCCGGTTCGGCCATCGGCGGCATCCGCGAGACGCAGGAGATGCTCGACTTCTGCGCCGAGCACGGCATCGTGCCCGAGACCGAGCTGATCGACGCCGACCAGATCAACGAGGCCTACGAGCGCGTCCTGAAGTCGGACGTGCGCTACCGCTTCGTGATCGACGCGGCGACCTTCGCCTGATCCGACCCCGTTCCGCCGGACGCCCCCGCACCGAGTGTGCGGGGGCGTTCGTCGTGAGCGGGGGTTCTTGACGACGGCCTGAACACCCCGTACGGTTCACGGAACGCACTTCGAGTGCATCTAGTGAACTTCTGACCCTCAACGGAGAGCGAGTCATCATGGGTTTGGCCGTCTGGGCCCTCATGGCCTACATCGGCACCATCGTCGTCTGGAGCGTCCCGCTGAAACGGGGCATCGGCGAGGCGATGGTCGTCGGATTCCTCGTCGTGTGCGCCTTCGGCGGACCCGACGTCCTCGACCTGCTGCTCGTCGGCCTGCAGGCCGCCTTCAGCCAGGAGATCGTCTTCGCCGCCCTGGCGTTCACCTTCATCGGCTTCCTGCTGGCGGCGACCGGGGTGATCGACCGTCAGGTCGACATCCTCAACTCGCTGCTCGGTCGGTTCCGAGGAGGCGCGGGGTACGTCGCCACCGTCGGCTCGGCCCTCTTCGGCTCGGTCGCGCACTCGGGCTCGGCCAACGCCGCGACCATGGGCACCGTCGCCATCCCGTGGATGAAGCGCTCGCAGTGGCCGCCGCACGTCGCCGCCACCCTGATCGCCGGCAACGCGGGCAACGGCACGGTCATCCCGCCGAGCGCGTCGTTCTTCATCCTGATCGGCACGGCCACGGTCGCTCCACTCGTCTCGGTCGACGCCCTGTTGCCCGCCATGTTCGCAGCCGCCGGTTGGTGCGTGCTCTGGCGGTTGATCGTCGTCTTCATCTTCGTGCGACGTCACAAGATCGGCCGGGTCGACCGCTCGGACATCATGCCCTTCGTGCAGGCCTTCGCCCGGGGCTGGACGTCGTTCCTGCTGTTCCTCGGCATCGTCATCCCCGTGCTGGTCACCCTCGGCCCGACCGGCGAGGCCCTGATCGGCGCCCTCGGCGAGGACGTCATGGACACCGTCAGCATCGTGGTGTGGATCCCCGTCCTGCTGCTGCTCTTCGCGCTCGTCCTCGGCCGCAAGAAGCTGCCGCGCACGGGGGCGGCCTGGTACGACTTCGTCGCCAAGACGGCCCCGCGCTACCGCGACATCGGCGCCACCCTCGTCTTCGCCTTCGCCGGTGGTGCCGTGCTGACCGAACTCGGCCTCGCCGACCAGCTCTCGGCGGTGCTGAACGGATTCGACGCCTCGCCGCTCGTCATGTCGATCGTCGTCGCCGTGCTCGTGGTCCTCGTGGCCGGTCCGCTCAGCTCGACGGCGACCATCGCGACCATCGGCGGCATCGGCTTCAGCGTGCTCGTCGTCGCCGGGGTCGACCCGATCCTCGCGGCCTGCGTCGTGCTCGTCGCGGCGTCGACCGAGGGCGCATCACCTCCCGGTGCGTCGGCCATCTACATCGCCACGGGCATCGCCGGGGTCAACCCGGTCAAGACGTTCGTGCCGCTGATCGTCCTGTACGTCCTGCCGATCCTGCTGATCGCCGCCCTGATCGGGCCGGGCTGGCTGCCCGTGCCCCACTGACCCGGAACGGAGAAGACCCCATGACCGACAAAGCCACCCCCGAACCGCAGCACGGCCCGGCCCGACGCCGACTGATCGGCGTCATGACGACGGTGTTCGTCGTCCTGCTGGTCTCGATGTTGATCGTCGGCACCGTGTTCGTCCTCACCCAGCTGGTGGGCGTGATCGGACTCGACGCCGACCTCGTCACGGCCGCCGAGGCCGTCCTCAGCCCCGTCGCGTTCGGCATCGCCGCCGTCCTCGGCATCTGGACCCTGCTGCTGTCCTACGCCCACGGCTGGAAGCCGAGCGAGGGATGACCGCCCCGGCCGGCGGGTCCGGCCCGCCCGCCCCGCCCCCGTCACCCACCGCCCCCACGACCATCGGAGACCCCGTGACCGACCCCCGCACACCGCTCGACCGCTCCGCGGCGCCGCCCGTCGCCAACTCCGCAGACCCCCCGG
>NZ_LHOZ01000078.1:0-4850 GCF_001297205.1 Frigoribacterium sp. RIT-PI-h
CCCTCGCGTCGTCGAACCACCTTCTCGCGTGGTTCGACGACGCGACGGTGGTGCGACGTGGTCGCAGGCGAAGGGGGTCGCGGGCGAACCGTTCACCAGGCCGCGGGCAGCGGGTCGCCCGCGGCAGGCGGGTGCTCGACGAGGGCGACGGCGTCGTCGCGGCCGATGTGGCCGGGGAAGTTGTAACGGGCGAACCGGCCGGTCGGGTCGTGGATCGACGTCGGCATGGCGACGGAGGCGCCGCGCCGCGCCTCCGCCAACACGGCGGTCGAGATCGGGTCGAGGGTCGCGTCCTGCCGGTCGCGCAGGATGAACTCGACCCGCGCCTCCTTGGCCGTCAGTCGGAGCACGAGCACCCGGCCGCCGGTGCCGACGGGCGCCGTCGTCAGGACGGCACGGTCGACCTGGGCCAGGGGGATCGGTCGGCGGGTGCCGGCGCGCAGCTGCCCCGAGTCGAGGTCGACCCAGGGCTGTGGCGCCAGGGCGTTCCGGATCAGCGTGATCACGGCGACGATCCCGACCGTGACGCCGATGGCGATCAGCAGGGCGAGGTCCCAGCGGAAGGTCGCCTCGGCGATGCGGAAGAAGAAGTTGACGCCCTGGATCGCCGCGAGGAACGCGAAGGCCGTCGTCGCCCCGACCCACGTCGACCACCAGCGGCGCTCGCCGATGCGCACCCAGCCGTGCGGGAGCTCGGTCGAGTCGTCAGGAGGCGCGGGCGCGTCGTCGGGATCGCTCACCTGGCCGACGCTACCGGGGTCCGCGGCGGGAGGTCCGGGGCGCGAGTCGCACCATCGGCTGAACGTCGCACCGTGCTCAGGGGCGGTGCGACGTTCATCCGACGGTGCGACGCGTGCTCGCGTCGGGGGCTCGGCCCCGTGCAGCGTGCCGAACCCGACCGCCCGCGCCCCGTGCAGCGGGCCGAACCCGACAAGAGGAGCGCGGCGCGCCGCTCATCTTCCGACCTGAGCGGCGCGCCGCGCCTCCGCTGTCGCGATTTGCACAGCGGGGAGGGGCGGGTACGGACTGCAGGCCGCGCACCGCCCAGGGGGCGAGCGTCAGCCCGGCCCCGCTGGGGACGTTGCCGATCGCGACCTGCGGCACCGAGCGCCGCCGCAGCGCCGGGTGCAGGGCGGGGTCGAGCTCGTACGGCTCGCCCGACCAGTTCGCCAGCACGAGCAGTTGCTCGTCACCGAGCGTGCGGGTGAACGCGTAGAGCCGCTCGTCGTCCGGGGCGAGTAGTTCGAACGACCCGAGCGCCACCACCGGCGACTCGTGCCGCAACGCGATCAGACGGCGGTAGTGCTCGAACACCGAGCGGTCGCCGGCCGCCCGGTCGGCCTCGACGTTCACGGTGTCGTGGTTCGCGACCCCCTCGATCCACGGGGTGCCGGTGCTGAAGCCCGCCGCCGCGCCTCCTGACCACGGCACCGGGGTGCGGGCGTTGTCGCGGCTGCGGAAGCGCAGCGACTCGAGCAGGGACTCGGGGTCGGCCCCCGCCGCGACCGACTCGTCGAACCAGTTGACCGACTCGATGTCGCGGTACTGCTCGATCGAGGCGAAGCCGGCGTTCGTCATGCCGATCTCGTCGCCCTGGTACACGTACGGCGTGCCCCGGTGCAGGTGCAGCACGGTCGCCAGCAGCGTCGCCGACTCGAACCGGTACCGGTCGTCGTCGCCGAAGCGCGACACCGACCGCGGCTGGTCGTGGTTGCCGAGGTAGAGGCTGTTCCAGCCCTGGTCGGCGAGACCGTCCTGCCAGTGCGACAGCGAACGCTTGAGGGCCACGAGGTCGAACGGGAGGTTGTCGAACTTCGAGGCCGGCCCGTGGTCGAGGCCGACGTGCTCGAACTGGAACACCATGTCGAGCTCGTGCCGGTCGGCCGCCGTGAACAGCCGGGCGTCGTCGACCGTCACGCCCGGCATCTCGCCCACCGTGATCAGCTCGCGGTCGGTGCGGTGCGCGAAGACCTCGCGGTGCATCTCACGCAGGTGGTCGTGGATCTGCCCGCCCATGACGAAGTGCGAGGCGCCGGGCGCCAGCGACGAGGGCTCCTTCGCGATGTGGTTGATGACGTCCATGCGGAAGCCGTCCACACCCCGGTCGAGCCAGCGGTTCATCATGTCGAAGACGGCCCGGCGCAGGTCGGGGTTCTCCCAGTTGAGGTCGGGCTGCTTCGACGCGAACATGTGCAGGTAGTACTGGCCGGTGCGCTCGTCGAGGGTCCAGGCCGGGCCGCTGAACGCGCTGCGCCACGCCGTGGGGTAGGTGCCGGCGCCGGGCGTGCCGGCGGCGTCCGACCCCTCGCCCGACGGCAGCGGATCGCGCCAGAGGTACCAGTCGCGCTTCGGGGCGTCGCGCGACGACCGGGCCTCGACGAACCACGGGTGCTCGTCGCTCGTGTGGTTGACGACGAGGTCCATGACCAGCTTCATGCCGAGCGCATGCACCTCGTCCAGCAGAGCGTCGAACTCGTCGAGCGTGCCGAACAGCGGGTCGACGTCGTCGTAGTCGCTGATGTCGTAGCCGTTGTCCGCCTGCGGCGACCGGTAGATCGGCGACAGCCAGATCACGTCGACCCCGAGGTCGTGCAGGTGACCGAGGCGCTGCCGGATGCCGCCGAGGTCGCCCACCCCGTCGCCGTTCGAGTCCGCGAAGCTGCGTGGGTAGATCTGGTAGACCGTCGCGGCCGTCCACCAGGCGGGCGGGGCGGTCGTGGGGCCGGTGTCGTTCGTCGTCGAGTCGCTCACCCGCCCAGCCTGTCACGGCCGGCCACGGCCGCGCCGTGACGCCGAGACCCCAGGAAGCCGCCGAGACCCCCGTGCGCGCGTGGGGGTCTCGGCGAGTTGCTGGGGTCCGAGGGCCCAGGAGGCGCGGGTCGGCCGCCAGGGCAGGGTTCAGCCGGTCGCGTCGGGGCGGCCGAGCTCGCGCTCGAGCAGCTCGAGGTCGATCTTGACGTGCTCGCGCGCGATGGCCGCGGCGTCCGCCGCGCGTCCGTCGCAGATCGCGGCGACGAGGGCCTCGTGGTCGGCGAGGGCCCGCAGCTCCATCTCGCGCACGCCGTCCGGCCCGCCCCAGAGGTGCGCCGGCGCCGAGATGCTCACCCGGGCCTCGAGGTCGAACAGCACCCCCCGCAGCGTCGCGTTGCCGGCGGCCTCGGCGATCGCGACGTGCAGGGCCTCGTCGGCCTTCTGTGACGCGAGCCCCGACGCGGCGTCGCGGTAGCCCTCGAGTCGGTCGTGCAGCCGGTCGACGTCGGTCGGCGTGCGGTTCTCGGCCGCGGCCTCGGCGACGACGCCGTGCAGGCGGCTGATCGCCTCGCTCGTGTCGCGCAGGTCGGACCACCGCGCGGCGAGCGTGCGGCGCCCGACGTCGGTGCCCGACCCCGGGGCCGGCGCCTGGACGAACGAGCCGCCCCCGCGCCCGCGCTGCGTCACGATCAACCCCTGCTCGACGAGCCGGGCCAGGGCAGCACGGACCGTCATGCGGCCGACCCGCAGCGAGGCGGCGAGGTCGCGCTCCGCGGGGAGGCGCGAGCCGGGCAGATACTCGCCGATCGTGATGGCCGTGACGAGGCGGTCGGTGAGGTCGTCGACCCGGGTCGTCGGTGCCAGAGGGGCCCCGAGGGCACCACCGAGGGCGCTGTCGACCGCGACGTCCGAGCGTGCGGCGCCCGCGCCTCCTCGGCTGTCGTCCTGGCCCATCGCGTCCCCGTCCCGGCTCGCCGACCCGTCGTGCGCGGAGCGTTCGAGGTCTCGTCGTGTTACGAGCAGATTAAGGCATCGAGAAAGGTCTTGTCGCGAGACCTTAGCCGGGTGCATGCTCACCCGCATGTCCACGATCACCACCGGCACCGCCCCCTTCCACGACGCCGAGACCTGGTACCGGGTCACCACGCCCGACGAGCCGCGCGAGGGTGCGCTGCCCCTCGTCGTGGTGCACGGCGGCCCGGGGATGGCCCACGACTACCTGCGCAACCTCGAGGCCCTCGCCGACGAGACCGGTCGCACCGTCGTGCACTACGACCAGCTCGGCTGCGGTCGCAGCACCCACCTGCCCGACGCCCCGGTCGACTTCTGGCAGCCGAACCTGTTCGTCGCCGAGTTCGAGGCCCTCGTCGCGCACCTCGGGTTCGAGCGGTACCACCTGCTCGGCCAGTCGTGGGGCGGGATGCTCGGCGCCGAGATCGCCGTGACGGCACCGGACGGGCTGGCGAGCCTGGCCATCTGCAACTCGCCCGCGTCCATGCAGCTCTGGGTCGAGGGCGCCGGCGAGTTGCGCGACGAGCTGCCGACCGACACCCAGGAGGCGCTGGCTCGTCACGAGGCGGACGGCACGACCACCGACCCCGAGTACCTCGCCGCCACGCAGGTGTTCTACGAGCGTCACGTCTGCCGCGTGGTGCCCATGCCGCAGGACTTCGTCGACAGCGAGGAGCAGATGGAGGCCGAGCCGACCGTCTACCACACGATGAACGGGCCGAACGAGTTCCACGTCATCGGCACGATGCGCGACTGGACGATCGTCGACCGCCTGTCGTCGATCGTCGCGCCGACCCTCGTCGTCGCCGGCGAGTTCGACGAGGCGACGCCCGCCACCTGGCAGCCGTTCGTCGACGGCATCGCCGACGTCCGCTCACACGTGTTCGCCGGCGCCAGCCACTGCTCGCACCTCGAGCAGCCCGAGGAGTTCCGGGCCGTCGTCGCACCGTTCCTGGCGGCGCACGACGAACCGCGCGACGCCGCGCGCGTCTCCTGACCGGCGCGGGCCGCGCCTCCTGACCGGCGCGGGCCGCGCCTCCTGACCGGCGCGACCCGCGCCTCCCGATCCCCACCCCACCGCACCCCGG
>NZ_LHOZ01000051.1:0-4512 GCF_001297205.1 Frigoribacterium sp. RIT-PI-h
TGTAGCCAGCGACTAAATTCCGGGCGGTCTCGCACCGGCACATTTGCAACCATATCACCCAGATCCGACTATTTGTCAACCATATCTGCGGAATCCGTATGACTCTTAATCAGTGGGTTCTCGGTTCAAGTCCGAGGGGGTGCACCACAGAAGGCCCGGTCAGACGCATCATCTGACCGGGCCTTCGTCGTCGGCGGACACCGGGATGGCTTCACCCCGGCGATCGACCCGCCCGAGAACCCCGTCGAAGACGACGGAGGCGCGGGCGACCTCGAGGGCCGGCCCGCGCCTCCGGCGTCCGGTGTGGTGCGGCTACTGGCCGTCGCGGGGGACCTGCGAGGCGGCGTCGCGGCCGGTCACGGGGTACGGGCCGGTCATGCCCTCGCGCAGGCGGGCGGCGGCCAGGATGCGGTCGCGCTGCAGGTGCCAACCGAGCATCAGCAGGGGGATGATCACGACGAGCGACATGACCGTGAACGACCCGATCGGCCAGTCGATCGCCATCAGCACGACCACCGCGGCCAGGAACGCCAGCGTCAGGTAGCTCGTCACCGGCGCACCCGGCAACTTGAACGACGGTTCCTTCGCCTTGCCCTCCTTCGCCCACTGACGAAGCCGCATCTGGCAGAGGATGATCGTGCCCCACGCCGTCAGGATGCCCAGCGACGCGATGTTCAGCACGATCTCGAACGCCGTGTTCGCCCCGACGATCGCGTTGAGCACCACGCCCAACAGGGTGATGCTCGCGGTCAGCAGGATGCCGCCGAACGGCACCCCGCCCTTCGACATCTTCGTCGTGAACTTCGGGGCCGACCCGTTCATGCCCATCGAGTGCAGCACCCGACCGGTCGAGTAGAGCCCGGCGTTGAGGCTCGACAGTGCCGCCGTGACGACGACGAAGTTCATGATCGACCCCGCGATGTCGCCCACCTCGGGGCTGCCGATGCTGCTGAAGAACGTGACGAACGGGCTCTCGCCGGCCTTGTACGCCGTGTAGGGCAGCAGCAGCGACAGCAACACCAGCGACCCGACGTAGAACACGGCGATGCGGATGATGACCGTGTTGATCGCGCGCGGCACGACCTTCTCGGGGTTCTGGGTCTCGCCCGACGCCGTGCCCACCAACTCGATCGCGGCGTAGGCGAAGACGACGCCCTGCACCACGATCACGGCGGGCAGCAGGCCGTTCGGCAGGATGCCCGACGACGCCACCAGGCCCCAGCCGGTGTCGACCGCTGCGCCGTCGTGCGTGACGGGGAACGCCGCCGCGAGCCACACAACGCCGACCACGAGGAACACCACGAGGGCGGCGACCTTGATGATGGCGAACCAGAACTCCATCTCGCCGAAGACCTTCACGGCCAACAGGTTGACCGAGAGCACCACGGCGAGGGCGACGAGGGCCAGCAGCCAGTCGGGTGCCGCCGTGAACGCCGACCAGTAGTGCAGGTAGAGGGCCACCGCGGTGACGTCGACGATGGCCGTCATCGCCCAGTTCAGGAAGTACATCCACCCGGCCGCGTACGCGAACTTCTCACCGAAGAACTCGCGCGCGTACGAGACGAACGACCCCGACGACGGGCGATGCAGCACCAGCTCGCCGAGGGCGCGCAGGATGAAGAAGGCGAAGACGCCGCAGATCGCGAACACGAGCGCGAGCGCCGGGCCGGCCGACGCCAGCCGCCCGCCGGCCCCGAGGAGGAGCCCCGTGCCGATCGCACCGCCGATGGCGATCATCTGCAACTGACGGGGCTTCAGACCGTGTTGGAAGCCCTCTTGCTCGTGCGAGAAGTCTTGCGGGAGGTGGGTCTCGGTGGAGGCGTCGCCGCCCCCGTTCGTGGGACTCGTCATCGGTCGACCGTAGCCCCTATCGGTTTCGTCCGCATCACGGCCGTGAGACGGGTGAACCCCCAGGAGGCGCGGTGCCGAGTCACATCCGCATAACGAATGGGTGACGACCGACATCCCCGGAGGCATGGGCGACACGCCGGGGTGGGGTGCACCAGGGGTTCCTCCTGGACGGGTTCGCAATTCGGATGAACGACGGATGTCGGCTACGGTCGTGGAGGCCCGGGAGACCGGGCCCGTCATCATCAGGACGCGCCGACCGATGGTCCGACCAGTTCGGGTTCCGGTCGTCGTACGGTCTGGTGGCGCGAGGGTCCGGTCCCATGACCGACCCGGCGGAGGTCAGGTTCGCCCCGTGACATCACGGTGGGCTTGAGCCGACACGGTCCGCACGCGTCGTCGACCCGTCCGCCCGACCCGATCGCCGCCGACGGCGAGCCGGCCCGAGCGGCCGGTGCCCCCTCGGCGTGCCTGGAGACACCTGTGACCACTACGCCAGCCGTGCGTGCCCGGAACCTGTACAAGGTGTTCGGCCGCCGACCCAAGGACGCCGTCGCCCGACTCGAGGCCGGCGCCTCACGTGCCGAGGCCGCGGGCCTCGGCACCGCCGCCGTCATCGACGCGTCGTTCGACGTCCAGCCCGGCGAGATCTTCGTCGTGATGGGGCTGTCCGGCTCGGGCAAATCGACGCTCATCCGCATGCTGAACGGCCTGCTCGAGCCCACGTCCGGTTCGGTCGAGGTCGCGGGCTCCGCGATCTCGGACGTCCCGGCCAAGCGGCTCCGCGAGGTGCGTCGGAAGAACGTGTCGATGGTGTTCCAGCACTTCGCGCTGCTGCCGCACCGCACCGTCATCGACAACGTCGCCTACGGCCTCGAGGTGCAGGGGGTCGCGAAGGCGGCCCGTCTGGCCAAGGCCCGCGAGGTCACCGAGATCGTCGGCCTCGCCGGCTGGGAGGACGAGCTGCCGAGCCAGCTCTCGGGCGGCATGCAGCAGCGCGTCGGCCTGGCCCGCGCCCTCGCCGCCGAGACCGACATCCTGCTGATGGACGAGGCGTTCTCGGCCCTCGATCCGCTGATCCGCCGCGAGATGCAGGAGCAGCTCGTCGAGCTGCAGGCGAAGCTCGGCAAGACGATCGTCTTCATCACCCACGACCTGAACGAGGCGATGTTCCTCGGGGACCGCATCGCCGTGATGCGCGACGGCCGCATCGTGCAGATCGGCACGCCCGAGGACATCCTCACCGACCCGGCCAACGACTACGTCGCCCAGTTCGTGCAGGACGTCGACCGGGCGCGCGTCCTCACGGCGGCCAGCGTCATGGAGCCCGCCCGGGCGGTCGTCCCGCTCACGGTCGGCCCCCGGGGCGCCCTGCGGTCACTGCGCGACCTGCAGACCGCCGCCCTGTTCGTCACCGGCCGCGACCGCAAGCTCCTCGGCTGGGTGCGCGACCGTCACGTCATGCGCCAGGTCAAGGCCAACGACACCGACCTCGCGGCCATCGTCAACGCCGAGTTCTCGAAGGTCGGGCCCGAGGCGGCCCTCGTCGACCTCTTCGAGCTGGCCGTCGAGAGCCCGCTGCCGATCGCCGTCGTCGACGACGCCGACCGCCTGCTCGGCGTCATCCCGCGCGTGACCCTGCTCGCGGCGCTCGGCAACGTCGACACGACCACCTCGCCCATCCCCGTGCTCGAGCCCGTCACCCGCATCTCGGACGTCGAGCTCGACGCCACCCTCGAAGGAGCCACCCGATGAACGAGTACCTCCGCATCCCCTTCGGCTCCTGGGTCTCGGACGTCGTCGACTGGATCACCACCAACCTCGGCGGCTTCTTCGACGTCATCCGCCTGGTCTTCACGTTCTTCTACGAGTGGGTCGCGTACTTCCTGAGCGCGCCTCCGTTCTGGGCGGTCGTCATCGTGATCGCGGCCCTCGCCTTCGTCGCGAAGGGCTGGAAGTTCTCGGTCGGCACCGCCGTCGGCCTGCTGTTCATCGGCACGGTCAACCAGTGGGACAACGCGATGTCGAGCCTCGCCCTCGTGCTCGTCGCGAGCACGCTCGCGATCGCGCTGAGCATCCCGCTCGGCGTGCTCGCCGCGAAGTCGACCGTGGCGTCGCAGATCATCCGGCCCGTGCTCGACTTCATGCAGACGACGCCCGCGTTCGTCTACCTCATCCCGGCCCTGCTGCTGTTCCGCGTCGGCGTCGTGCCCGGCATCGTCGCGACCATCGTCTTCGCCATGGCCCCCGGCGTCCGCCTGACCGAGCTCGGCATCCGCGGAGTCGACAAAGAGGTGGTCGAGGCCGGCCAGGCGTTCGGCTCGTCGCCGTGGCGGATCCTGCGACAGATCCAGCTGCCGCTCGCGAAGCCCAGCATCATGGCCGGCGTCAACCAGGTCATCATGCTCTCGCTGTCGATGGTCGTCATCGCCGGCATGGTCGGCGCGGGCGGGTTGGGCGGCGACATCGTCGCGAGCCTCAACCGCATCGACGTCGGATTGGGTGCCGAGGCCGGCATCTCGGTCGTCATCCTGGCGATCGTGCTCGACCGCATGACCGCGGCGCTCGGCTCCGACCGTCACGGTCGGCGGGTGGCGGGGGCGCAGAACCGCCGGTCGGTCCCGCCGACCCCGGCGCCCGACCGCTGTCTCTTATAGCCCTCCC
>NZ_LHOZ01000032.1:0-4169 GCF_001297205.1 Frigoribacterium sp. RIT-PI-h
GGCTCGGGGCGGGCGGGGCACCAGGGGCGCGGGCGCGCCCGGTCCGGGCACTCCACGCTGTCGGGTGTGTGTGAGCGTCCGGGTCGGGTCTTCTCGTCTCCGGCGACCGGCTTCCCGTCCGTGTCCGCCCCGGGCCCAGTGGCGGCTGCTGACCTCGCTCTCGCCCACGGGGGCGAGCTCGCTCACGTCGACCCGGTCGACCCGGGCCCCGCGGGGTCCCTCGTCGAGCCACTCGAGCAGCAGCGCCACCCGGTCGGGCCGTCCCTCGACCTCGACCTCGACCGTCCCGTCGGGCAGGTTGCGGACGAAGCCGCCGACGTCCAGTCGGTCCGCCTCGCCCTCGGTCGAGAAACGGAAACCCACGCCCTGCACCGAGCCGTGCACGAGGGCCCGGCGTCTGATCACGTCGTCCATCGCTCGACCGTACCCGCGCCTCCTCGGCCTGGCCCTCACGCGCTACGAGATCGCCCCCCAACCGCCGAGTGGACGGAACACCACGCGTCGCCGCGGTGTCCCGTCCACTCGACGGTGTGGTGCCGGTGGCCTACTTGTCGACCGTCGACATGTCGGCGTAGCGGGCGCCCTTCGGCGCGGCCACGTCGTCGAGCTGGTACATCTGCTCGGCGTCGAGCACGACGTCGTCGGCCGCGACGTTCTCGTCGAGGTAGGCGCGGCGCTTCGTGCCCGGGATGGGCACGATGCCCTCGCCCTTGGCGAGCAGCCAGGCGAGTGCGACCTGACCGGGCGTGGCTCCGACGGCCCGGGCGACCTCGTCGACCTGCTGCACGATGCGGATGTTCGCCTGCAGGTTGTCGCCCGAGAAACGGGGCGCGAACCGGCGGAAGTCGTCCTCGGCGAGCTCGTCGACCGAGCGGATGGTGCCGGTGAGGAACCCGCGACCGAGCGGCGAGTAGGGCACGAAGCCGATGCCGAGCTCGCGGACGGTCGGCAGGATCTCGGCTTCGGGCTCGCGACTCCACAGCGACCACTCGGTCTGCAGGGCGGTGATCGGGTGCGTGGCGTGGGCGCGGCGGATCGTCTCGGGTGCGGCCTCGGACAATCCGAGGAACCTCACCTTGCCGGCCGTCACGAGTTCGCCCATCGCGCCGACGGTCTCCTCGATCGGCACCTGCGGGTCGACCCGGTGCTGGTAGTAGAGGTCGATGTGGTCGATGCCGAGACGCTGCAGCGACCCGTCGACCGAGCGGCGGCCGTACTCGGGCCGACCGTCGACCGTGCGCTCGGCACGCGCCTCGGGGGCGGTGACGTTGCCGACCTTCGTCGCGGCGACGGCCCGGTCGCGGCGGCCCTTGAGAGCGCGTCGGAGCAGCTGTTCGTTCGTGTGCGGGCCGTACATGTCGGCGGTGTCGAGCAGGGTGACGCCGACGTCGAGCGCCCGGTGGATCACGCGCACCGACTCGTCGTCGTCGGTGCTGTTGCCGGTGTAGAAGGCGGACATGCCCATCAGGCCGAGGCCGAGACGGCCGACGTCGAGTCCGCCGTCGACCTGGCCGAGTGTGGTGTTCTTCATGGCTCCGAGCCAACTCCCTCGCACCCGGCGACGGCCCAGGCCCGGTGCGCGGCCCGGCGGACCGCAGGAGGCGCGGTGCCCGTCGGACGGACACCGCGCCTCCTCGGCCTGCCGGGTTCAGGACCCGGCGCCCGCCGCCGTCAGCGGCGCTCCACCCGGCGCCGGACGACGGCCGAGCCGGTGACGAGGGCGAGGCCCAGGGCCAGCGCGGCGGCGCCGAGGCCGAGCGGCAGGCCGGGCTCGCTGCCCGTGTAGGCGAGTGGTCGGCCCGAGTCGCCGCTACCCGATCCGCCCGTGCCGGGCCCACCGGCCGCGGGCACGACGGGTGCCGGTGACACGGTGGGGTCGGGGCTCGGGTCGGGGTCGGGCGCGGGCGTCACGACGGGAGGCGCGGCGAGGGTGATCGTCGGCACGGTGCCGTCGGCGAACGGTGCGGCGAAGGTGCCGACGACGTCACCGTCGAGCACGATCGCGTAGTCCGTCCCGGGGACGAGCGCCTCGGCGCGGTAGAGGCCGGCCGCGTCGGTGGTCGGGGTGGCGACGGGCTCGGGCTCGGCGGCGTCGGCCTCGATCACCTGCAGCGGCAGGCCCCCGGCGGGGGTGCCGTCGGCGTTCACGACCGCGCCCTCGACGTCGACCGTGTCGGGAGCGGCGGTCTGCACGGGCGGGGTGGTCCCGCTCGTCGCGGGTGCGGTGATCGTGACGGCCGAGTCGACGTCCTCGTCCAGGATCACCTCGTACTGCTCACCCGGGGTCAGGCCGTCGGCCGGGAACGAGCCGCCCGCGCCGGTCTCGACGCTCGCCACGGGCGTGGTCTCGCCGACCGGCACGATGTCGACCGTCGACCCGGTCGCGGGTGCCGAGCCGTCGGGGTTCACGATGCTCGTGGTGATCTCGACGGTCGGGTCGAGCGTGATCGAAGCGCCCGAGGCCGTGGTGACCGGACTCCGGGCGATGCCCGTGACCTCGTCGACCACGTCGTACTCCGCGGCGGGATCGAGCCCCTCGAAGGTGATCGAGCCGTCGGTGCCGGTCGTCCCGGATGCGACCGGGTCGATCTGGCCGGGCACGACGATGCTCACCGGACGGTCGGCGACGGGCGTGCCGTCGGCCTGCACGACCGTGACCGTGAGGGGAGCGGTGTCGACCGGGGCCACGGCACCCGTGAAGGCGAAGTCGAGGCCGGGGGAGTCGTCGCCGGTCACGGTGAAGGATCGGGCGGGCAGGTCGGTGGCACCGTCGGGCGTCGTGACGTCGACCTCGTAGGGCGTGCCCGAGACGAGGCCGGGGACCGACCAGGTGCCGTCGGGGCCGACCGTCGTCGTGGTCCCGACGACCTCACCGGTCGCCGGGTCGACCACCGTCACGACCGCCCCGGGGTAGGCCGTGCCGTCGTTCGTCACCGTGCCGCTCGCCGTGAACGTCTTGGTCACGAACCACGTCTGGTACACCGGGAACCCGGCCCGCTGCTGATACGTGAAGGTCAGCGTCGAGAGCGGCACGGTCGGGCTGAACCAGGCGCTCGCACCCTCGGTGTCGGCCGCGGTCGCGTTGCCGGTCAGAACGCCCGAGCCGGCGTTCCACGAGGGCACGTCGCGCAGCCCGGCGGCGTCGCCCGACGGCGACGGGCCGCCGGTCGCGGTGCGGCAGGAGTTGTAGGTGCTCCGGAAACCGAGGGCGCTCGCGGGCACGGCCGCGCCGGCGGCGTCGGTGGCCGAGACGGTCACCTGGTCGGCGTCGACGTCGCCGAGCACGAACGACCAGTCGCTCGTGGGCGTGGCCCGGTCGAAGGGGTAGGTCGTGACCGAGGCGGCGGCAGCCGTCGGGGAATCCTGGGCGGGACGCAGGTTGAGGTAGGGGCGACCGCGGCTCGAGTCGTACTCGGCGCCGACCGGCGTGCCCGTGCCCTGCCAGGTGCTCGACCCGCTGGGGATGGTGGCCTGGCGTGAGGTCGACGTGAACGTCGCCTGGGGGAAGTCGCCGGGCAGTGTCATCGTGCCCGTGTACGCCCGAGCCGTCCCGTCGACGGTGAAGTCGGCCCAGCCGACCGTTCCGGGGCCCGCGGCGGACGCACCCGTCGCACCACCGAGTGCCAGGGCACCGGCCAGGACGACCGTCACCCCCGCCGCCGCCCACGTCCTGACACGCCTGTCGACCATGTTGTCGTCCCTCCGGGCCCCCGCCTGATCGGGGGCCACGAGGTCGAGGTTATTTCAGGTCTGCGTCGCGTCACAAACCGGTACGGCTCGAGGCGTCGTCACGGGCCGGGACGACGACGGGGCGCCGCCTCGCGACCGGGATGCCCGGTGCGGAGGTCGGCGCCCCGTCGGGGACGTCGCGCGTCAGCGCTTCTTGACGTTCGAGACGATGTCCTCCGAGTGGCTGCCCGTCGCTCCCTTGGCCTTCTTGTCGGCGCGCTTCTCCTTCAAGGAGCGCACGGCGACCTTCGCGGTGGTCTTCTTCGCTGATTTCTCTGCCATGGTGGTGCCTCCGTCGCGGACCCAGATGATCCGGTCCGCCCGAGGCTACGGTGCCGCGGCCCCGGTGTCTGTAGTGGCGACCATCTTCACGGCTCCTACACTGCCCAGTGGCCCGATCCGCCTCGCCCGAGGCGGTCGAGCCCGCCCCACACCCGCCG
>NZ_LHOZ01000001.1:0-4132 GCF_001297205.1 Frigoribacterium sp. RIT-PI-h
GGCCCGAACCGTCGGGGTCGGGGGTGGCGCCGAGGCTCCACCCCGCGCCCTGGCCCCGGGTGTCCATCTGCAGGTGGGCGAACCCGGCGGACGACCAGAACAGGTTCTCGACGGCGGCGCCGCGTCCGCCGCCGTAGCCGACGAACTGGACGACCGCCGGCAACGGTCCCTCCGCTCCGGCGGGCACGCGCAGCCAGGCCCGAACTGGTTGACCCGCCCACCCGGCGAAGGTCACGTCGTACACGTCGACCGTCGTCAGCCCCGTGTCGACCGGTTCGACCCGCAGGTCGAGGGGGTGCGCCCGGGTCTCGGCGAGCGTCGTCGCCCAGAACGCGTCGAAGTCGTCGGGGTCGGTCTGGGTGCTGCGGTACTCCCGCAGGGCGGGCTCGGGCAGGTCGGTGAACATGCCCCTTGTCTACCGCAGCCCGTGACGGCAGCCGAGGAGGCGCGGCTCAGCTCGCGCGGGCCAGGTTCGGCTCCCAGCCGAACGCCGGGGCGACGTGGACGGCCACCGTCTGCAGCAACCGGGCGTTGTAGGCCACCCCGAGCTGGTTCGGCACGGTCAGCAGGATCGTGTCGGCGTCCCGCACCGCGGCGTCGGCCGCCAACTGCTCGGCGATGACGTCGGGTTCGCCCACGTAGCTCTTGCCGAACCGCGACTGGACGCCGTCGAGCAGCCCGACCTGGTCCTGCGAGTCGGCCTGGGCCCGGACGCCGAAGTAGCGTCGGTCCTCGTCGGTCGTGATCGGGATCACGCTCCGGCTGACCGACACCCGCGGCTCACGGGTGTGACCGGCGGCGCGGTAGGCCTCGCGGTACAGCGCGATCTGCTCGGCCTGCAGTTCGTCGAACGGCACCCCGGTGTCCTCGGTCAACAGGGTGCTGCTCATCAGGTTCATGCCCTGCTCGCCGGTCCAGACGGCGGTCGAGCGGCTGCCCGACCCCCACCAGATGCGCTCGCCGAGGCCGGGGGAGTGCGGCTCGACCGAGAGGCCGTGCGACCAGCCGGTCATCTTCGGGTCGGACTCGGCGACGTCGGCGCCGTCGATCGCCGCGCGGAACAGCTCGGTGTGCCGGCGGGCGAGGTCGGCGTCGCTCTCACCCTCGAGGGGGACGTGGCCGAACGCCTTATAGCCCCGCAGGGAGGGCTCGGGTGATCCACGGCTGACGCCGAGCTGCAGGCGACCCGCGCTGATCAGGTCGGCGGCCGCGGCCTGTTCCGCCATCGAGAGCGGGTTCTCGTAGCGCATGTCGATGACGCCGGTGCCGAGTTCGATGCGGCTCGTGCGTGCGGCCATCGCCGCGAGCAGCGGGAACGGGTTGGCGGCTTGGCGCACGAAGTGGTGCACGCGCACGGCGGCCACGTCGACGCCGATCTCCTCCGCGGCCTCGGCCAGCTCGATCGACTGGACCAGCGCCTCCCGGGCGGTCGGCGTCGCCGAGCCGCGCACGTCCTGGTAATGACCGAACGACAGGAACCCGATGCGCTTCTTCATGACCGGGCGAACCCCGGACCCGGCCCGGCCATTCCACCCGGGGCCCGTGCTGGGTAGCGTGGGACCGTGGAGAACCGCTTTCGCATCGACGGTGACGACCTCGGCATCGACCTGCGCGCCTCCTCGGTCACGCTCGGAGACGACGGCGTCGTGGACGCCCGCATCGTCGCGGGGCGGGTGCCCGAGGTGGCGGACTGGTCCGACGAGCCGCCGTCACTGGTGTTCCGTGACGTGCCGGTGAAGTTCGACGGCGCCACCTTCGGCGCCACGGTCGACGACGAGCTGCTCGACGAGCACGAGATCGTCTTCCGGCTCGGCGAGAACCTCGACGTGCACGGGGTGCTGAGCCTCGGCGCCGGCGACCGGCTGCGCTTCGTGGGCACGACCCACGTGTCGGGTGAGCCGAAGGCCTGGCGCCTCGACGTCTCGATCGGCTTCGGGGGCTCGGCGCGACGCACCGCGATCTGACGCTGGTCGCGGTCGACACCAGGAGGCGCGGGTCGCGCCCTCGGGGACGACCCCGGACGACGGGTGGGGTGCGGGGTGCGCGCCCGACCTGACGACGTGGTGAGGGTCGGACGGTCGCGCACCCGCGCGGTCTCCTGATGCTTCGGGTTCACCAGGCGATCACGATGGTAGCGCTTCGATACCCGCCGGTATGGGGCTTCTCCGGGGGCGGTGCGGGTGACTTCTGAGGATCACCCGCACCCGTTAGGGTCGCTGCATGGCCACCAGCGCCGGGGCTCCGGTTCCCCGCATCCCACGAGCCGAGGTCAAGCAACGACTGCTCGACGCGGCGGGTGACCTGTTCTCGCGACGCGGGGTCCACGCGACCACCCTCGACGACGTCGCGCGGGCCGCCGGGTTCAGCAAGGGCGCGGTCTACTCGAACTTCTCCTCGAAGGACGATCTCGTCCGCAGCCTCATGCGTCGCGAGACCGACGGTGCCCTCGACGCCCTGCAGGGCATGTTCTTCCCGGGCACCTCGCTCGACCAGTTGCCCGAGAAGATCGGCACGGCGTTCGCGCCCTACGGCCCCGGACAGGTCGAGGACTTCGCCTTGATGAGCGAGTTCCGGGCCCACGCCCTCGCGCACCCCGAGGTGATGGCCGACTTCGTCCGTCAGCGCCGTGAGGTGCTCGACGCCCTGCACGGTCTCGTCGAGGAGGTCTTCCAGGGGCAGGCCGTCCAGGTGACCGGGCTCGAGCCACGGACGTTGGCCCGCGTGCTCATCTGCATCACCCTCGGCGTCGCCTTCGACTGGCCGGCCACGGGCGAGCAGGCCGCCGGCGATCTCATGGGTGACGTCGTCGCGGCTCTCACCCGTGGCACGCGGCCCTGACGCCAGCCCTGCCTAGCGCTGCTCGATCGTGACGACCGGCACGTGCCAGCGGGTGCGCACCTGCAGGGTCAACTGCCCCCGGCGGGCGAGCACCAGTGCCGTGACGGCAGCGGCGACGGCGGGCACGCCGCCCGAGACGATCATGCCGACGTGCGTGCCGAAGGTCTCGACGATCACGCCCATGAGCGGTCCGCCGATCGCCTGCCCGCCGAGCAGCACGAGGATGTACAGCGACATGACGCGCCCCCGGATCGCGATGTTGCTCGACATCTGCACCAACTGGTTCGCGGCCGTCAAGAACAGCAGCGAGGCGAGCCCGACCCCGACGAGCACGACGGCGAACGGCACGAGCGACGGCATCGACCCGGCGACGGCCTGCAGCACGCCTGTGACGAGCACGCCCAGCACGATGGTGCGCAGCCGGATCGTCGCACGCCGCGTCGACAGCAGGGCGCCGGTCAGCGCCCCGACGGCGATCATCGAGTTGAACAGGCCGTAGCCACCCGGCCCGACGTCGTAGACGTCCGCCGCGAACGACGCCAGCAGCACGGGCATCGTGAGACCGAAGACGGCGTAGACGCCGACGAGCAGCACGGGCACGACGATCGTGGGCTTCGAGCGGGCGTAGGCGAGACCCTGCCGCAGTTGACCGCGGCCTCGCGCGGACGAGGCGACGCGGGTCATCTGTGCCGTCCGCAGCATCGTCAGCATCACGACGACCACCAGGCAGGCGACGCCGTTGACGACGAAGGCCCAGCCCTCGCCGACCGCCAACAGCAGCACGCCGGCGATCGCGGGGCCGACCATGCCGCCGAGCTGGAACACGCTCGAGTTGACGCTGATCGCGTTGCGGAGGTGCGTGTGGCCGACGAGCTCGGTGACGATCACCTGGCGGGCCGGGTTGTCGACGACGGTCACTAGACCCGTGGCGAAGGCGATGGCGAAGACGTGCCAGGCCTCGACCACGCCCGCGAGGGTCAGGGCGGCGAGCCCCAGGCTGAGCACGGCGAAGACGCTCTGGGTGACGAGCATGAGGGCGCGCTTCGAGAAGCGGTCGACGATCACTCCGCCGAGCAGGCCGAAGAAGAGCATCGGGGCGAACTGCATCGCCACCGTGATGCCGACGGCCGTGGCACTGCCGGTCAGCTCGAGCACGAGCCAGTCCTGGGCGATGCGCTGCATCCACCCGGCGGTCATCGCCACGACGTTGCCCGCCGTCCAGAGGCGGAAGTTCGGCACGCTGAGGGCGATGAAGGTGTGCCGCCACGGCGGGCGGGCGGTGCTGATCGGAAGG
>NZ_LHOZ01000048.1:0-3943 GCF_001297205.1 Frigoribacterium sp. RIT-PI-h
GTCATGGGCCGGGGTGGGGTGGTGGGGCTGGGTCACACGGTCTCTCTCTGGCGGTCGGCGATCGCCTGGGCGACGGTCCTCCGGCTGCGGATCTTCTGGAAGGCGGCGCCGGCGACGGCGAGCAGGAGCACGACGTAGAGGGTCACAGAGATCGGGCTCGACACGAGGATGGCCGGGTCGCTCTCGCTGACGGCCATCGCCCGCCGGAACTCGGTCTCGGCGAGCGGGCCGAGGATGATCGCGATGAGCATCGGTGCGACCGGCAGTCCGTAGCGGCGCATGAGGAACCCGATCAGCCCGATCACCGTGACGAGCACGAGGTCGAGGATCTTCGCGCTCGTCGCGTAGACGCCGAGCATCGCGAAGACCGAGATGCCCGCGTAGAGGTAGTGGCGCGGCACCTTGAGCAGCTTGGCCCAGAGCGGGGCGAACGGCAGGGTGAGGATCAGCAGCACGACCATGCCGACGAAGAAGCTGGCGAGCAGTGCCCAGACGAGGTCGGGGGCGCGCTCGAACAGCAGGGGCCCGGGCTGCAGGCCGTACTGGCGGAACGCCGCGAGCAGGATGGCCGCCGTGGCGGAGGTCGGCAGTCCGAGCGCGAGCAGTGCGCCCATCGCCGTGCCGGCCGTGGCGTTGCCGGCGGCCTCGGGGCCCGCGACGCCCTGGATGGCGCCGCGGCCGAACATCGAGTCCTTCCGGCGGGCGGCGAGTCGGCGCTCGGTGCCGTAGGCGAGGAAGGTCGGCACCTCGGCGCCGCCCACCGGGATGATGCCGAACGGGATGCCGATCGCCGTGCCGCGCAGCCACGCAGGCGCCGCGAGGCGGAACTCCCGGCGGGACAGCCAGAGGCGACCGCGGGACGGCACGAGCACCGCCTCGTCGGGGGTGCCGCGCTTCGCCGCCACGCTGAAGACCTCACCGAGCGCCAGCAGGCCGACGGTGATCACGACGATGTCGATGCCGTCGAACAGCTCGGGCACGCCGGCCGTGAAGCGCGAGGCGCCCGAGATGCCGTCGATGCCGACGACCGAGATCGCCAGGCCGATGCCGAGGGCGGCGAGGCCGCGCAGCACCGACTCGGTGACGACGGCCGAGATCGCCACGAAGGCGAACACCGCCAGGGCGAGATACTCGGCCGGGCCGAACAGCGTCGCGAGCTCGGCGAGCCGTGGGGCGAAGAACACGACCAGCACCGACGCGATGATGCCGCCGATGAAGGCACCGATCGCCGAGGTCGCGAGGGCCTGGGCGGCCCGGCCGCTCGTGGCCATCTTGTGGCCCTCGATCGTGCCGGCGATGGCCGTGCTGTTGCCCGGCGTGTTCATCAAGATACCCGAGATCGAGTCACCGAACAGGCCGCCGAAGAGCACGCCGGCGAACATGATGAAGGCGCCGATCGGGTCGAGCGAGAAGGTCACGGGCAGCAGGAGGGCGACGGCCATGGCCGAGCCGAGGCCGGGCAGGACGCCGACGGCCGTGCCGAGCACGGCCCCGATCAGCACCCAGAGCATGTTGATCGGGGTCAGGACGGTGAGGAACCCGTCCCCGAGGTTGGCGAGCGATTCCATCAGAAGATCCCCTCGAGGATGCCGGGAGGCAGGTTGAGGCCGAGTCCGGCCGAGAAGGCGAGCTGAACGATCGACGAGATCGCCAGTGCCAGGAAGATGTCGAAGACCGGACGCCGACTGCCGAGCGACCGGGCGATGCCCCAGAACAGCACAGCTCCCGCGAGCAACCAGCCGAGCGGCGTGAGGGCGGCGATGAAGACCACCACCGTGCCGAGGGCACCGAGCAGGGCCCGGTGGTTGCTGGTCGGGCGTCGTTCGACGGGTTCGCCGTCGAGGTCGAGGTCGTCCACGTCGCCGGGGGCGGCGGGCTGGGCGATCTCGACGGTGGCGGCCTCGGGCTTGCGCAACACGTCGATCGCGAGCAGCACGGCCACGATCAGCACGAGGGCCGCCACGATCGCCGGGAAGACCTGGGGCCCGGGCGAGGTGGCGGTGTCGGGCACGCGCATCGTCACCGTGCCGACCACGAGGGCCAGCCCGATGACCAGCATGAGCCCGGGCACGATCAGGCCCGTGCGTCGGCGCCAGAACCCGTCCGCGACGACGACGGCCCGGCGCGTGACCGAGACGGTCCGGATGACGCCGCTCACAGGCCCAACTCCTCGATGATCGTGTTCACGCGGGCCTGGTCCTCGGCGATGAAGTCGGCGAAGTCCTCTCCGGTGACCACCGCCGGGGCCCAGGAGTTGCGCCTCAGGGTGTCCTGCCACTCGTCGGAGGTGACCATCTCGTCGATGATCGCGACGAGTTCGTCGCGCTCGGCGTCGGTGATGTCCTTCGGGGCCACGAGACCGCGCCAGTTCGGCAGGTGCACGTCGATGCCCTGCTCGATGAAGGTTGGGGCGTCGATGCCGTCGACGGGTTCCTCGGCCGAGAGCGCGAGGGCCCGCAGGTTGCCGGCCTCGATCTGGTCGCTGAACTCGTTGTAGCCGCTGACGCCGATCTCGACCGTGCCCGAGAGCAGGGCGGTCAGCACCTCGCCACCACCCGCGTACGAGACGTAGTTGATCTCACCGGGGTCGACGCCGACCTCGCGGGCGAACAGTCCGGCGAGCAGGTGGTCGGTCCCGCCGAGCCCGCCGCCGCCGATCGGGTGGCTCTGCGGGGCCTCGCTCCACGCCGCGACGAAGTCGTCGATCGTCTCGTAGGGCGAGTCCGCGGGGACGATGAAGACCTCGTAGTCCTCGGCCAGTTTGGCGATGGGCGTCGTGTCCGAGAGGTCGACGTCCGACCCGTTGACCGTAATCGCCCCCTCCATGACCGTGCCGGTCATCATGAGGTTCGTGGGATCGGCGCCCAGGCCGACGAACTGGCTCAGGCCGATGGTGCCGCCGGCGCCGGGCACGTTGACCACCTGCACGTTGTTGACGATCGACGCCGCGCGGAGAGCCTGCTGCGCCTCACGGGCCGCGAGGTCCCACCCGCCGCCGGGCGCCGCGGGCGCCATCATCGTCAACTTGGCCCGGGGGTCGGCCCCCGCCGTGCCGTCGCCGGCGTCGACGGCCGCGAAGCCGACGAGCACCGCGGTCGCGACGATGCCGACGGCACCCGTGACGACCTTGCGCCTGTTCCTGTCGGTCAGATTGCCCACACGATCACTCCCTTGTGATGGTTGCAGCGGTTGGCACCGGCGATCCCACCCAAGGGATGTCCACCTGGTGGATGTCTGTGTCCGCCTGATGGTAGCTTCGCCATGGAAGTCCCCGCAAGGGCGGCCCCACCCGGGCCCCGCGCTTCCCCGGCGAGAGGTCGAGACGATGACACCAGCTGAGGCGACACCGCCCCCCACGACACCGACCCCTGCGGTCGCGGGCCGCGGCGACGCGAGCGGCGTCCGCGCCGTCAGCCGGGCCCTGGCCGTCCTGCAGGCGTTCACCCCCGAGCGCAGCACGCAGACCCTCTCCGAACTCGTGCGCGCCTCGGGCCTGCCCCGCACGACCGTCCTGCGCCTGGTGGACACCCTCGTCGCCGAGGGCATGTTGCAGCACGGGCCCGACGGGCGGGTCGGCGTGGGAACGCGGATGATCCACTGGGGGGCCTTCGCGGCCCGTGCCTGGGCCGTGCCCGCGGCCACCGCCGACCGCATGGCCGCTCTCGCGGAGGCGACGGGCGAGACCGTCAGCCTCTACGTCCGCAGCGGCGTGGCCCGCGTCGTCGTGGCGCAGTCGCCCAGCCCGCACAGCCTCCGTCACGTCGTCCAGGTGGGCGACGAGCTGCCGTTGTGGATCGGCGCCGCGGGGGCCGTGCTGCTGAGCGGCGAGCCCGCCGAGGCGCTCGACGCCACCCTCGACGACGTCGACGCCACGGCGGGCCCGGCCACGGGCGGCTCGAGCCCGACCACGCCGTTCTCCCCGGCGCCGGTGCTGCCCGTCGAC
>NZ_LHOZ01000099.1:0-3657 GCF_001297205.1 Frigoribacterium sp. RIT-PI-h
CCCCGGCACCCCCGGCACCCCGACCGTCAGCGTCGTCGTAGTCGCCGCCGAGCGCCCGCGCGTCGAGCTCGTCCCGCACCACCCACGTCACCTCGACGCCGTCGGGCGCGTCGAGCGGCCGCACGTCGGCCCGGGTCGGCACCTCCAGGATCACCGATCCCACGGAGGCGCGGTGCAGCGACCGCACGATGCCTTCCGTCCCCGGCAGCCCGGTCTCGTCGGCGACCAGGTGGATCTCGGCCGCGTCGTCGGGGGCGTTGAACAGCACGCCCTGGTCGAGCAGGCCGAGGGCGTCGCCGGGGCGGGCGGCGCAGGCCCAGATCGCCGCGCCTCCTTCGAGCTCGCCGGACTCGCCGCGGTGCAGCACGAAGTCGATGTCGAGCTCGGCGCGAGAAGAACCCGCCGGCCGGAACTCGCGCACCGTGTAGTTCGCGCAGTGCGGCCGCTCGGCCTCGGGGATCGCCAGGTAGTGCGCGTACCAGAGCGACGTCGTCGCCCGCGGCAGCCGCAACGAGTCACTGCCGGGCAGCGGCAGGAACAGCCGGAACCACTGGTCGAAGCCCATGTGGCCGAACTCGTGCAGGTCGTCGCCGACGACGGTCACGCGCTGGAAGCTCGGTGAGACGCGCTCCGAGCGCAGCACCTCGAGCCGGTGCACTCGGGGGTCGGCGGGCTTGACGGGCGGGCGGCGGGTCGA
The DNA here is from genome assembly GCF_001297205.1 of Frigoribacterium sp. RIT-PI-h. Classification (NCBI taxonomy): domain Bacteria; kingdom Bacillati; phylum Actinomycetota; class Actinomycetes; order Micrococcales; family Microbacteriaceae; genus Frigoribacterium; species Frigoribacterium sp. RIT-PI-h. Next base: position 698 of record NZ_LHOZ01000099.1, read on the forward strand.
CATAAGGTAAGGCTAACCTAACGAGTTCTGTCCGCTCCACCATGATCCAAAAGGAGACCCGTGTCCGAACGCCACGCGTCCGCACTGCTCACCACCGCGACCGCCGACGAGTACGAGCGCCTCACCGGCGCCACCGTCGCGCGGATCGCCGACCGCTTCCGCACGACGCGCCAACCCTTCTCGGGCGAGAGCCGTGCCCACCTGCAGCACCTCGTCGACGCCGTCGACCTCGACGCCCCGGGCACCGGCACCGACGACGCCCTGCGCGAGGTCGACGAGCTCTTCACGGCGAACGCCGTCTGGTTCCACGACCCCGCCTACCAGTCGCACCTCAACTGCCCCGTCGCCCTGCCCGCGGTCGCCGCCGAGGCCGTGCTCGCCGCGGTCAACCCGTCGGTGGACACCTACGACCAGTCGGCCGTCGGCACCCTGATCGAACGTCGCCTCGTCGACTGGACCGCCGAGCGCATCGGCTTCGACCCGGCCACCCGCGACGGGATCTTCACCTCGGGCGGCACGCAGCCGAACCTGCCCGCCCTGCTGCTCGCCCGCGAGAACGCCACGGCCCGCGCCCGCGCCGACGCCGAGGACGAGGAGGCGCGGCTGCGGAACACGGCCGCCCCCGGTCACCGCCCCGCCCCGCGCGCCACGGCGCTGCACGACCTGCTCGGCCGCCTGGGCGGGCCCGCCCCCGCCGAGAGCCGCTTCAGCGTGCAGAAGCCGGCCCGCCTGCTCGGACTCGGCGAGGACGCCGTCGTGACCGTCCCCACGGACGCCGCCGGCCGGATGCTGCCCGAGGCCCTCGCCGTCACCCTGGACGCCCTCGTCCAGGCCGGACACCTGCCGGTCGCCGTGGTGGCGACCGCCGGCACGACCGACCGCGGATGCCTCGACCCGCTCGCCGCGATCGCCGGGGTCTGCGATCGCACGGGCGTCTGGCTGCACGTCGACGCGGCCTACGGCGGCGGCCTGCTCGTCTCACCGACGCGTCGGCACCTGCTCGACGGCATCGAGCACGCTCGGTCGGTCACGGTCGACTTCCACAAGACGTTCTTCCAGCCGGTGTCGTCGAGCGCGCTGATCGTGCGGGACGGGCACGACCTCGACCCGGTCGCCTGGCACGCCGACTACCTCAACCCGCTGTCCGACCCCGAACCGAACCAGGTCTCGAAGTCGCTGCAGACCACCCGACGGTTCGCCGCGCTCAAGCTCTGGGCGACGCTCCGCGCCCTCGGCGCCGACGGCGTCGGCGAACTGGTCGCCCGGGTGATCGACCTCGCGGCCGAGGCCCACGACCTGCTGCATGGTGACGACGAGTTCGTCCTGCTCGCCGAGACGCAGCTCAGCACGGCGCTGTTCCGCTGGCAGCCGGCCGGCGTCGACGACGCCACCGCCGACCGGCTCGTCCCGCTCGTCCGACGCGTGCTCTTCGAGTCCGGCAGGGCGATCGTCGCGAAGACCGTGGTCGACGGGCGCCCCTGCCTCAAGCTGACGCTGCTCAACCCCGACGCGGGTCTCGACGACGTGAGGGGCGTGCTCGAGCTGGTCCGCGCCTCCTCGTGGGCCCTGCTCGAGAGCGACGCCCCCGCCCTCGTCGCCGCGGGGACGGAGGCCGCCCGATGACCGCCACCGCCGCAGCAGCCGCCGCCACCGCGCCCCGCGACACCCCGCACCTCCTCGACCTCGTCGGCATCGGCCTGGGCCCCTTCAACCTCGGCCTGGCCGCCCTGACCGACCCGCTCGACGACGTCGACGCGGTGTTCCTCGACGAGAACGACGGCTTCGCCTGGCACCCCGGCATGATGATCGAGGGTGCGACGATCCAGGTGCCGTTCCTCGCCGACCTCGTGACGATGGCCGACCCGACCTCGCGCTTCGGCTTCCTGAACTGGCTGAAGGCGACCGGGCGGCTCTACCCGTTCTACATCCGCGAGGAGTTCTCCCCGCTCCGCGCGGAGTACGACGCCTACTGCCGCTGGGTCGCGGACCAGCTCGACACGCTGCGGTGGGGCCGCCGCGTCACGAGCGTCGACGAGCAGCCCGACGGGACGTACGTCGTGACCTCGCGACGCGGCACCGACGGGGCCGTCGAGACCTGGCACGCCCGTCACGTCGTGCTGGGGGTGGGCACCGAGCCGCGCCTCCCCGAGTCGCTGCAGCAGCTCGCCGGCCGGGGCGACGCCCAGGGTCCGGTCGTGCACAGCGCCGACTCCCTCGCGGCCCGTGACCGCCTGCGTGCCGCCGACTCGGTGACGATCGTCGGCAGCGGGCAGTCGGCCGCCGAGATCTACCGCGACCTGCTCGACACGACCCGCGTCGGCGACCGCCCGGGGCACCGGCTCGACTGGGTCACCCGCTCGCCACGGTTCTTCCCGATGGAGTACACGAAGCTCACGCTCGAGCTCACGAGCCCCGAGTACACCGACCACTTCCACTCGCTGCCGCGCGAGACCCGCGACCGGTTGGGCCGTGAGCAGCGCAGCCTCTACAAGGGCATCAGCGGCGACCTCGTCGACGACGTGTACGACACGCTCTACCGGTTGAGCGTCGACGGGCCGGTCGACTCGACCCTGCTGACCGAGACCGAGCTCGTCGACGCCCGGTGGGTCGACGCCGACGGGCAGATCGAACTGCCGGGGCGGCACGCGCAGCTCGGGACCGCGGCCACCCGGCGCGCGGACGCGCTCGTCGTCGCGACGGGCTACGTCGCCCGGGTGCCGTCTTTCCTCGACGCGCTCGGCGACCGCGTCGACCGCGACGACCTGGGCCGCCTGGCCGTGGCGCGGGACTACTCGATCGACGGCGGCCGGGGGCGGCTGTTCGTCCAGAACGCCGAGGAGCACACCCACGGCCTCACCGCCCCCGACCTCGGCTTCGGCGCCTGGCGCAACTCGAGCATCATCGCCTCGATCACCGGCCGCGAGCCCTACCGCCTCGAGCGCCGCATCGCCTTCCAGACC
>NZ_LHOZ01000097.1:0-3458 GCF_001297205.1 Frigoribacterium sp. RIT-PI-h
CCCCGCCACCCCCCCCCCCCGTAAACAACCCGCCACGCAAAAGGATGGCGGTTTGTTTACCTCGTGGCGGCGAGCGGGGGGGGAGGGGATGAGGATGCGGACCGACGGGCGCCGCGCAGCCCGGCGCCGCGGCGCTGCGCTGTGCGGGGCCCGATGCTGCGCCGCGCAGTTCACCCCGCCACCCCGCCACGAAGTGGTCAACCCGCCACGAAAAAAGATGGCGGGGTGACCACTTCGTGGCGTCGTGTCCACTTCGTGGCGGCGAACGGGGGAAAAGGAAGGGGGGCGGACCGACGGGCTCAGCGCAATGCAACGCGGCGCAGCGCAGCGCAGCCCGTCGCCCGGCGCAGCGCAGCGACGGGCGCAGCCCAGCCCGTCGCCCGGCGCAGCGCAGCGACGGGCGCAGCCCAGCCCGTCGCCCGGCGCAGCGCAGCGACGGGCGCAGCCCAGCCCGTCGCCCGGCGCAGCGCAGCGACGGGCGCAGCGCAGCCCGGCGCCCGGCGCCCGGCTCCCGGCGCCCGGCGCCCCAACGTGCCAGCCCGGCTCGCTACGGCAGCGTGTGCCCGGCCGCCGTGAAGAGCCGGTACCACTCGGGCCGGGTCAGCGGCACGTCGGACCCCGCGGCGCTGTCGCGGAGGTGTGCCACGCTCGTCGTCCCGAGCACGACCTGCATCTCGGCCGGGTGCCGGGTGATCCAGGCCACCGGGATCGCCGACGGCGGCACGTCGTACGTCGTGGCGAGCTCGTCGATGACGTCGTTGAGCTCGGGGTAGCCGTCGCGGTCGCCGAGGAACACGCCGTCGAAGAAGCCCTTCTGGAACGGCGACCAGGCCTGCAGGGTCATGTCGTTCAGACGGCTGTAGTCGAGGATGCCGTTGTCGCGGTCGACGGACTGGGCGGGCCCCGCCATGTTGGCCGCCACGCCCGCGGCGATCAGCGGCGCGTGGGTGATGCTGAGCTGCACCTGGTTGACGATCAGCGGCTGCATCACGCTGCGCTGCAACGGTTCGACCTGGGCGGGCGTGTGGTTCGAGACGCCGAAGTGGCGCACCTTGCCGCTCGCGGGCAGCTGGTCGAAGGCCGCGGCCACCGCGTCGGGCTCGACGAGGGCGTCGGGCCGGTGCAGCAGCAGCACGTCGAGACGGTCGGTGCGCAGGGCGGCGAGCGAGGCGTCGACCGACTCGAGGATGTGCTCGGTCGAGAAGTCCCAGAAGCCGTCGCGGATGCCGACCTTGCTCTGCAGCTGGATCGCGTCGCGCTCGGACGAGGTCAGGGTGACGGCGTCGCCGAAGCGCTGCTCGCAGTGGTGGGGGTGGTCGCCGTACACGTCGGCGTGGTCGAAGAAGTCGATGCCGAGGTCTCGGGCCTCGGCCACGAGTTCACGGATCGCGTCGTCGGTCATGCCCGAGATGCGCATGAGCCCGAGGACGATGGTCGAGGCGGGGCGGTCGGTGGTGGGTAACGTCGTCGTCTTCACGCGGCCAGTCTGCTCTCGTCCGGCGTCCTCGGGAGTCGACCCGCGCCTCCTCGGGGGACGGTCAGGAGGCGCGGGGCGCCTGGGGAGGACCCGTCCCGTCGTTCGCGCCCTCCGTTCCGAATGCCCGGCATGACCGTCACCGCGAGCGCGAGCACCGCGCGCGTCGCCGCCGCTCCCCTCGACCGGGCGTGGAGCATCGGCACGCCGCTGACCCCCGTCGGGTTCTATCCGCGGGCGGGGGGATCCCGGCCGTCGTGGCCGTCCACGACCAGTCCGGCCCGTGGGACGGCGCCGGTCAGACGCGCCGACTCGAGCTGTCGGACGGCAGCAGCGTGGTCGAGAGCCTGGTGCGCGTGGAGCCCGACGGGGTCTTCGTCTACGAGCTGAGCGAGTTCACGGGGCTGCTCGGGCGGCTGGTGACCGGCGGCCGTGCCGACTGGAGCTACCGGGCGACGCCCAGCGGACGCACCCGGGTCGACTGGACCTACTCGTTCTTCGCCCGACCGGGGCGTGGGGCGATCGTGCGCGGCATCGTCCGCTTCGCCTGGGCGCCGTACATGCGGCGCGTGCTCGTCGGCATCACCCGCGAGATCGAGCGCACCGCCTAGTCGGACTCGCCCACACCCCAGGAACCCGCCCACACCCCGGGAACGCGCCGACACACCCGTGCGCGCCGGTGGGTCTCGGCGACTTCGTGGGGTCTCGCGCATCCGACACCCCGGCGGGGCACGAGGCACCGCTACCCTCGGGACATGAAGGACGCCACGATCTACGACGTGGCGAAGCGCGCGGGCGTCTCGCACCAGACCGTCAGCAGGTTCCTGCGCGGCTTCGAGGGCATCCGTCCCGCCACCCGCGAGAAGGTCGAGCAGGCACTCGCCGAGCTCGAGTACCGCCCCAACTCGGCGGCCCGCTACCTGCGCCTGCAGCGGACGAACCGCATCGGGCTGCTCGCCGACAACATGCAGCAGTCGGGCCCCGCCCGCACCATCGCCGGGGCCACCGAGGCCGCACGCTCGCTCGGCTACGTCACCGACATCGTGTCGATGGACGGCGTCGACGAGCGCTCGGTCGACGACGCCCTCGACCTGATGCTCGGGCAGCAGATCGCCGGCATCGTCGTCACCGCACAGACCGCGGTCGCCCGGTCGGCGCTCGAACGCCGCGCGATATCCGTGCCCGTGGCGCGCGACTTCGGGCTGATGGTCGAGGGCACCACCGAGTCGATCAACGAGCACGCGGGCCGGGTCGCGGCCGAGCACCTCGCGAGCCTCGGCCACCGCCGCGTGGCCTACGTCGCCGGGCCGGAGCAGTGGCTGGCCGCCCGCGAGCGCGCCGACGGGTTCCACCGGGCCACGACCGCGTCCGGAGGCGCGGTGACGGTCACCGACGTCGGCGACTGGTCCGCGGCGGCCGGCTACGACATCGGCCTGCGGCTCGCCGCCCGCACCGACGACTTCACCGGCGTCGCCGTCGCCAACGACGCCATGGCGATGGGGTTGCTCGCCGCCCTCGCCGCCGAGGGGGTCTCGGTGCCGCACGAGGTCAGCGTGGTCGGCAACGACGACACCCCCGAGGCGCGGTTCATGGTGCCGTCGCTGTCCACCGTGGCGCTCGACTTCGGCTTCGAGGGGGCGCACGTGATGACGTCGCTGATCGCCCGCATCGAGGGGCGGAGCCCCGACACGGCCAGCCGCCTGCCGGTGCCGTCCCTCGTGGCGCGCGCCTCGACCGCACCCGCGCGCGGCTGACGCCCCGGGGCGCGGGCCGACCCGCGCCTCCTGGTCGCCCGTCCGCCGCCGCGCGCTCGACCCGACCCGCACCTCCTCGTCGCCGGTCCGCCGCCGCGAGCGTCCCGACGTGCCGAACCCGACCGGCGGTGACCTGTCAGGCGAGCACATCCCGACAACTCGAGCCCGACACGCCGCTCAATTCCGCGCAGGAGTCCGAGCGAGCCCCCGACTGTCGCGATTTGCACATC
>NZ_LHOZ01000089.1:0-66027 GCF_001297205.1 Frigoribacterium sp. RIT-PI-h
GGGTGCGGGTGGGGGGTGCGGTCGATCAGCGGGCCGCGGCCGCGGCCCGGTCGGGGGTCGGCAGGCCCCCGGCGGCTGCCCGGGACCGACGCGTCCGGCCTCGGCCGACCGCGGCGTGGGCCACGCCCGAGAGGCCGGCGAAGGCGATGGCCGTCGCCGCGATCGAGGCGCCGGCGGCCGTGGCGGCGTGCCACGAGACGAGCAAGCCGACGGCGACCGCGAGCACGCCGATCACGGCGGCGAGGACCATCCGCGGGGGCAGACGCGTCGGCCAGTGACCCGCGGCGACGGCCGGCGCGAGCAGCAGTCCGACGACGAGCAGCGACCCGACGGCCTGGTACGAGGCGACGACGGCGAGCGGGACCAGGCCCACGAGCACGGCCTGGGCCGAGCGCGGGCCGAGCCCCAGCACGGCGGCCAGCCGCGGGTCGAGGGCGAGGGCCAGCAGGGGGCGGTGGAAGGCGGCGGCGAGGCCGACGCCGACGATCGTCGCGCCGGCGAGCAGGCCGAGGTCCGTGGAGGTGATCGCGAGGACGTCACCGAACAGGATCGACGTGGCGTCGGTCGCGAAGCTGCCCGAGTGCGAGATGACGACGACGCCGAGCGCGAGCATCGCGACGAAGAGCAGACCGATGCTCGTGTCGTACGACAGGCGACCGCGTCGCTGCAGCGCCGCGACGCCCAGGCTCATGACGACGGCACTGAGCGCCCCGCCGACGAGGACGGGCACCCCGAGCACGGTCGCGAGGGCGACGCCGGGCAGCATGCCGTGCGCGAGCGCCTCGCCGAGGAAGGCCATGCCGCGCACGACGACCCAGGTGCCGACGACGCCACAGAGGATCGCGACGAGGCCGCCGCCGACGAGGGCGCGCTGGACGAAGTCGAGCGAGAACGGCTCGAGGACGGCGGTGGAGAGGAAGGGCACGAGACACGACCGTAGCTGAGAATGAGAACGCTTATCAACTACAGTGGTCGCATGACGACGACCACCGCCGCCGCTCCCACGACCCTGGTGCGCCTCCTGGGAGTGGGCGTCTCGTTCGGTGAGCGCACGGCCCTGGCCGACGTCGACCTCGACGTGCCCGCCGGTGCCGTCACGGTGGTGGCCGGTCCGAACGGGGCCGGCAAGTCGACGCTGCTCGAGGTCGTCGCGGGCGTCCGGCCGCCGACGTCGGGCACGCGGTCGGTGACCGCGACGATCGCGTTCGTCCCGCAGCGCACGTCGATCCCGGACGGGCTCCCGGTCACCGTGCGCGACGTCGTGACGGTCGGCGCCTGGGGCCGCGTGGGCCGGTGGCGTCCCCTCGACCGTCGAGCCCGCGCCGCCGTCGACGAGGCGCTCGACCGCCTGGACGTCGCCGGCCTCGCGCAGCGACCGTTCGCCGCCCTCTCGGGTGGTCAGCGGCAGCGCGTGCTCCTCTCCCACGGACTCGCGCGTGGGGCCGACCTGCTGCTGCTCGACGAACCCACGACCGGGCTCGACGCGGTGAGCGCCGAGCGCATCCGGGTCACGCTGCTCGACGAGGCGGCCCGGGGCACGGCCGTCCTCGGCGTCTCGCACGATCCCCTGCTGCTCGACGCGGCGCACCGCGTCGTCCGGCTCGAGGCCGGTCGCGTCGTCTGCCCCTGACCCGCCGAGAGGTCACGACGCGCCGCTCACGTCCGGAGCTGAGCGGCACGTCGTGACGTCTCGCCCGGTTGCCGGGCCACCCGCCACCAGGTGTGCTGCTGACGAGGTGCGCTGGCAACGAGGAGGCGCGGTGCGGCACAGTGGCGTCGTGACCGACCGCAGACCCACGCCTCCCGTCAGCCCTGCCGCTCCCTCGTCGTCGGCCGCCCCGACTTCCGGCCCGACCCCCGCCCTCACCGTCGAGGTGCTGCGCCTGACGGCCTTCGCCGACGGGCCGGGCGGGGGCAACCCGGCCGGTGTCGTGCTCGACGCGTCGGGCCTGACGGCCGCCGACATGCTGCGGATCGCCGCCGAGGTGGGTTACGCCGAGACGGCCTTCGTGGTCGAACCGTCCGTCGCGGGGGACGTCCGGCGCGTCGCCGTGCGCTACTTCTCGCCCGGTGCCGAGGTCCCGTTCTGCGGGCACGCGACGATCGCCACCGCCGTCGCCCTGGCCGAGCGTCGCGGGGTCGGAGCCTTCACGCTAAACACGGCGGTCGGCCCGGTCGTGATCGAGACGTCGCGCGGCGGAGCTCGGGCCGGTGTCGGCAGCGATGCGGGCGCCGACGCGGATGCGGGCCTCGGTGCGGGCGGCGACGCCGACGCGGGTCCGGTGACGGCGTCGTTCACGAGTGTCGATCCGGTCGTGCGCGACCTGGACCCGGCCGTCGCCGACCGCCTGCTGGCGTTGCTCGGTCTCACGCTCGCCGACCTCGACGAGCGGCGTCCGGTGCGGGAGTCCTTCGCGGGCAACCGGCACCCCGTGGTGGCGGTCCGCGAGCAGCGGGTGTTCGACGAATTCGATTTCGATCCGCTCGCGGTGCGGGTCCTGATGGACGAGCAGGGCTGGGCCGGCACGATCACGGTGATCCACGCGCAGGGTGTCGACGAGTCCGGCTCGTCCGTGGTCGAGGCGCGGAACCTGTTCCCGGTCGGCGCCATCACGGAGGACCCGGCGACGGGTTCGGCGGCCGCCTCGCTGGGCGGCTACCTCCGAGCGCTCGACCTGATCGCGCCTCCTGCTCGCGTCGTGGTGCGGCAGGGTCGGCACGTCGGGCGACCGAGCCTGCTCGTGGTCGACGTCCCGGTCGTCGGTGGCATCACGGTCACCGGCACGGCGACCCCGCTGCCCCCGCGCCGCCCCGCTGACCCGCTGCCGCGCTGACCGTCTGCCGCGCTGACCGTCTGCCGCGCTGACCGTCTGTCCCGCCGCTTCCGCGACGGCGCGGGCCTCCTCCTTTCCCTGATCCGGTACGTACCGGATCAGCGAATGCGGGGGAGTCCCTTGCCGCGCAGCCAGCCGGGCATCGCACGACGACGAACCCCGTTCCGAACGATGCACCCGGAAGCTTCCGGGTTCATCGTTCGGAACGGGGTTCGAGGGGCGTCGTGCCTCAGTCGCGGGTGAGGCGACGGCGACGGGCGATCAGGGTGCCCGCCCCGGCGAGCACGAGCAGCAGGGCCGCGGCCGCCGCCCACCGGGCGTCGGAACCGGTGAAGGCGAGTTGCCCGTCGACCGCCGCCGGGTCCTGACCCTGACCGATCGGCGTCACGCCCGCGCCGGGGTCGACGGGAGGGCCGGGCGCGGCGGGCGCGCGGGGGGGGCGGGGCGCGCCGGGCGCCCGGGGGTCCCCGGGTGCGCGGGGCGGGGCCGCCACGCCGGGGAAGGTCCCGGCGCGCAGCGAGAACCCGTCCGTGTCGTTGTCGTCCGCGTAGAACGTCTGACGGACCCCGGCGACGCTCGTCGCCGCCGGGGCGATCGCGAAGCCCTCGTTGGCCAACCCCCGGTCGGCGTTCGCCGGCGCCTCGTAGACGACGTCCTCGGCGAACGCCCCCGACTCGTCGACCGAGAACAGGGCCGTGCGGCCCGAGCAGGCCTCGTCGCAGACGACCCAGAGCGCGTCGAGGTCGGCGTCGAACTGCAGGTCGGCGACCAGGGCGAACGACGTCGCGATCGTCGCGACGCGCTCGAACGAACCGTCGTCCATCAGGGCGTAGGCGTAGACGCTCGCGGTGCCCTCGACGCCGACGAAGAACAGCCCGTCACCGTGGCCGGCGTAGGTGGCCGGATCGTAGGAGGCGCCGGTCGCCTCGTCGACGAACCCCGCCTCGGTCAGCCACGAGTCGGGCACCCAGGTGATGCCCTCGAGGCCCGCGTTGGCCCCCAGGCCGGGGAAGTCCACGGCGAGGTTCCACTCGTGGCTCGCGACGAGCGCGGTGGCCGAGCCTGCCGCCGTGGTGTCGTACCGCAGCACCGAGGGGCGGCTGACCGACCCGGACGCGTTGTTGCGCTCGGTCGACACGTAGACGCCACCGGCCGACGAGTCGTCGGCGACCGTGACGCCCTCGGCGTCCACGATGTCGGTCGCGACGCCGCTCGGGTACAGCAGCTTCTTGCCGGCGGCCCAGCCGTCGGTCGTCTGCGGAGCCCAGCCGCCGGCACCGTCGGACACGACGCGGTAGAGCAGGCCGTCGCCGTTCTGCACCGCCCAGAGCGTGCCGGGGGCCGCGGTGCCGGTCGGCTCGTAGTCGAGTCCGCTCAGGTCGCCCGTGAAGGTGTCCTCGTCGTCCAGGGGGACCTCGTCGGGTCCGCCGGGCCAGGCCAGGGGCACCGTGACGCCGGCGAAGGTGTTCGCCGTTCCCTTGGTGGCTGCCGACGTGACGGCGAAGTCGCCCGTGCCGTCCGGACCACGGCCGTAGGTGGTGGCGGCGTGCGAGGTCCACGAGTACTCGTCGGCGACGGTCGAGCCGTCCGCCGCCGTCGTGCCGTCCGGCAGCAGCAGGCGCACCGAGTCGGCGCCGCCCAGCCCGAAGTCGAAGCCGACCGAGGTGGCCGTCTGCTCGTCGAGGACGACGAACCCGCCGGGGGCGACGGTCGTCCCGGCCGGGATGACGTAGCGGTGCGTCGGGTCGGAGTCGGTCAGCACGTAGCCGCCGAGGTCGACCGACGAGGTGCCCACGGTGGTGAGCTCGACCCAGTCGCCGGGCGCGCCTCCCTGGCTCTCGACCTCGTTCACGCGCACGGGCGACGAGCAGTCGTTCGCCGCGCCCTTCGTGGTCGCGGTCGTCGTCGTGAGTGCGCCGGAGCCGTCGGGGCAACGGCCGTAGCTGACGGTGCTGTGGACGGTCCAGGCGTACGACGCCACGAGCGTGCCCGCGGTGTCGAACAGGCGTGCCGAGTCGGGCTGGCCGAGACCGAAGTCGAAGCCGACCGGGTTCGAGCCCGAGGCCTGGTCGATCACGAAGAAGGCGCCGGGCTGCACGACCGAACCGGTGGGCAGGGTGAAGGGGGTGCGGACGTCGTCCTCGTCGCGGAAGGTGTAGCCCGAGATGTCGACGGGCGCCGTGCCCACGTTCGTCAGCTCGACCCAGTCGGTGTCGTCGCCGTTCGACTCGACCTCGTTGATCACGACGTCGGTGGGGGCGGGTTCGGCCGGGGCCGGTGCCGGGGTCGACGGGGCGGGGTCCGTCGGGTCGGGCGGCGCGGGGGTCGTCGCGCCCTCGTGGGCGGTGCCCCGCGTTCCCGCGGCCGTCGTCGTGAACTCGCCGGTGCCGTCGGCGCAGCGGCCGTAGGTCGTCGTCGGGAACTGCGTCCAGGCGTACGAGTCGAGCAGGGTCGTGCCGTCGGCGGCGTAGAGGGGGACGGCGTCGGCGCGGCCGAGCCCGTAGGCGGCGGCACCCCAGACGGCGTCGTCGTTCACGTCGACGACGAGGCGTGCTCCGGCGGCCAGGACGGTGCCCGCGGGCAGGGCGAGCGTGCGCGTGTCGTTGTTGTCACGCAGCACGAAACCCGAGACGTCGGTCGGGGTGGCGCCGGTGTTGAGCAGCTCGACCCAGTCGTCGGTCGTGTCGATCTCGTTGACGACGACGTCGGCGTCGGCCGCCAGGGCGGGCAGGGCGCTCGTGGCCACGAGCCCGGCGGCGGCGATCGAGCCGGCCAGGGTCAGGGCGCCGAGGCGGAGCAGGGGGGTGCGCATGCGGGGGTCCGTTCGGTCGGGTGTGGACCGAACCATCTCGGACGGAAGCGACGCCCGGGTGAACACCCCGTGAACGGCGCCACCCCGACCCCCGACCCGGTTCACCCGGCCCCGGCCCCGAACCCGACCCGCACCGCCGCCCCGCCGCAGGACTACCGTCACGCGCATGGCATCCGAGGCGACGACCCTGCGGGTGGGCGACCGCGACGTCCGCATCAGCAGTCCGTCGCGCGTCCTCTGGCCCGACCTCGGCGTCACGAAGCTCGACCTGGCCCGGTACCTGCTCGAGGTCGGCACGCCCTTCGTCGCGGCCAACGGCGACCGCCCGATCTCGCTGCAGCGCTTCGGCGGCGACGTCGACGGCGACCAGTACTTCTCGAAGAACCCGCCGCGCGGCACCCCCGACTACGTGCGAGCGGTCGACGTCACCTACCCGAGCGGCCGCGTGCACCCCCAGCTCGTCGTCGACGAGCCCGTCGCCGCGGTCTGGGCCGCCCAGATGAACACCCTGGTCTTCCACCCGTGGGCGTCGCGCGCCGAGCAACCCGACCTGCCCGACCAGCTGCGCATCGACCTCGACCCGCAGCCGGGCACGAGCTTCGCCGACGCCGTGACCGCCGCCCTCGACCTCCGGGCCGTTCTCGACGAGGCCGGCCTCACCGCATTCGTGAAGACGAGCGGCAACCGCGGCCTGCACGTCTTCGCGCCGATCGAGCCGACCCACGAGTTCCTCGAGGTGCGTCACGCCGTGATCGCGGCCGCCCGGGAGCTCGAGCGCCGCACCCCCGACCGCGTCACCACCGCGTGGTGGAAGGAGGAGCGCGGCGACCGCCTCTTCGTCGACTACAACCAGGCCAACCGCGACCGCACCATGGCGGGGGCGTGGTCTCCTCGGGCGCTGCCCCGCGCCTCCGTGTCCCTGCCGGTCACGTGGGACGACCTGCCGGGCATCGACCCCGCCGAGCACACCGTGCTGACGGTGCCCGAGCGGCTGCAGACGCACGGCGACCCGTGGGCGTCGATGCACGAGTCGCCCGGACGCATCGACACGTTGCTCGCCTGGTGGGAGCGCGACGTCGCCGACGGTCTCGGCGAGCTGCCCTTCCCGCCGGACTTCCCCAAGATGCCGGGTGAGCCGCCCCGGGTGCAGCCCAGCCGGGCCCGCAAGCCCGCCGCCGACTGAGGCGCGAGGGCCGAGGAGGCGCGGGTCGCCACCGCGAGCACGTCGCGCTCGCCGACGCTCGCCTAGGCGAGCACCTCGCCCAGGTCGTACGCCGCCGGCACCTCGAGCTGGTCGAACCCGCACGAGCGGGCCTCGCGGTCGTCGCGCCACCGTTCGACCTGCACGGTGTGGCGGAACCGGGAGCCCTCCATCTGGTCGTACCGCACCTCGACCACGCGCTCGGGGCGCAGCGGGACGAACGACACGTCCTTGCCCGACGAGAAGCGGCTGCGCTCGGTCTCGGCGTGCCGCACCTCGCCGTCGTCGTCGCGGTCCACGAACGGTGCCAACTCGTCGACGAGTTCGAGGCGACGGGCGTCCGAGAACGCGGACGCGCCTCCGACGTTGAGCAGTTCGCCGTCTGCGTCGAACAGGCCCAGCAGCAGCGACCCCACGCCCGAGCCGCTCTTGTGCACGCGGTAACCGAGCACCACGACGTCCGCGGTGCGGTGGTGCTTGACCTTGAGCATCGTCCGCTTGCCCGGAGCGTAGGAGGCGCGGGTCGGCTTCGCGACGACCCCGTCGAGCCCGGCACCCTCGAACTCGGTCAGCCACCGACGTGCGGTCGCGATGTCGTCGGTGGCCTGGCTGACGTGCAGGGGGTGACCCGCGCCTCCTGCCGTGCCGACGGCTCCGCCGTCGGGGCCGACCATGTCGAGCAGCAACGTGCGGCGCTCGGCGCACGGGGTGTCGAGCAGGGCGCGGTCGCCCAGGGCGAGCAGGTCGAACGCGGCGAACATCGCGGGGGTCTCGACGCTGAGCTTCGCGACGCGAGAGGCGGCCGGGTGGATGCGCTGGCCGAGGGCGTCCCAGTCGAGGCGTTCGTGGCCGGGCTCGCCGGTGCGCACGACGATCTCGCCGTCGAGCACGCACGGCCCCGGCAGCAGGCGGGCGAGGGCCTCGACCAGCTCGGGGAAGTACCTGGTCAGCATCTTCGAGCCGCGGCTGCCGATCTCGATCGTGAGCGGGGGCGCGGCGTCGGGGTCGTCGGTGTCGGCGGCGGCGGCGGCGGCGGCGCGCTCGGCGTAGACGATGCCGCGGAACCCGTCCCATTTGGGCTCGTAGACGAGCCCGCCCTCGACGGAGTCGGGCTCGGGCACGTCGGCCACGGCCTTGGCGAGCATCGGGACGATCGGTTCGGCGGCGGTCGGGATCATGCGCCGAGTCTGCTCTCGCCGGGCGCACGTGCGGCCAGACCCCGGGAAACCGCCGAGACCCCCGTGCGCGCCGAGGGGTCTCGGCGACTTCCTGGGGTGTCGGCGATCGACGGGAACGCCCGCGACCGGGTTGGATGGGCGGGTGCGTGTCTGTGTGGTCGTCCCCGTCCGAGACGACGGAGCCCTGCTCGACGCGTGCCTCCGGTCGCTCGCGCGGCAGACGCGCGTGCCCGACGAGGTGATCGTCGTCGACAACGGCAGCACGGACGACACCGTCGAGGTGGCCCTGCGGCACGGCGCGCGCGTCGTCACCGAGGCCGAGGTCGGCATCGCCGCGGCCGCCAGCACGGGCTACGCCGCCGCCGCCGGCGGGGGTGCCGGGGCGGACCCCCCCGCCCCCGCCGACCTGATCGGCCGGGTCGACGCCGACAGCGTCCTGCCCCGCACCTGGGTCGCCGACCTCGTCGGCACCCTCGTTGACGAGCCGGACGTGCTCGCCGTCAGCACGAACGCCCGCTTCTACGACGCGCCCGTCGGTGTCGAACGCCTGCTCTCGGCCCTCTACGTCGGCGCGTACCACCTCGTGATCGGGGCCGCCCTGGCGCACTGGCCGCTGTTCGGCTCGACGATGATGATGCGCCGCACCGCCTGGCTCGACGTGCGCGACGAGGTGCACCGGCACGAGACCCTGCTGCACGACGACATGGACCTCGCCCTGCACCTCGGCGACCGCCAGCTCGCCGGCCGGGGCCGCATCGCCTACCGTCGCGACGTCGTGACGGGCATCTCGGCCCGTCCGCTCGACCCGGGCAACGCCCCGTGGCTGCGCACGTACCGGGCGCTGCACTCGTTCACTGTGCACGGCACGGACGGCCTGCCGTGGTCGCGCTGGCTGCGCGCCGACCTGGCCGGCCTCTTCACGCGGCTCGGCTGGGCGCCCTCAGCGGTGGTGGATGCGCGGGCGGCCGTGGCCGACGGCGTCGTCCCCCGGTCCGTCGACCCCGCGCCCGTGGGCACCGTCGACACCGGCTCCGGACGAGGAGGCGCGCGCGCCCCGGCCGCGGACGTCGCCTCCCACGAGGAACGGCAGCGCCAGCCCGGCCAGCAGCGAGCCGAGGCCTCCCGCAGCGAGGTCGCCGATCGTGTCGTCGTAGCCGACGAAGATCGCGGAGTCGACGAGGGTGTGGCCCGCCCACTCGCCCATCTCCCACAGGGTGCCGGCAGCCAGGCCGAAGGCGACCGTCACCAGGACTGAGCCGACGCGGGCCGAGCGACCCGCGCCTCCTCGTCCGTCGCCGTGGCCCGGCGACACGACCCAGCCGGCGCGGTGGGCGAGGACGACGAACACCGCGGCCAGAAGGCCGTTGAGCACGAAGTGCACGACCGTGTCGTAGCCGGTGATGCGGGTGTAGAGCTCGAAGACGCTGCTCCAGGCGGCGCCGAGCGCGGCGACGCCCACCATCAGGTCGAACGTCGCCCGCAGGCCGAGCATGCGGGGCACGAGGGTGCCGAGCAGGGCCAGCATCAGCACGGCGATCTCGACGACGCCCCAGCCGACGCCGACCACGACGACGCCCAGGGCGGCGAGCACGCGGACGGCGTCGGCGGCGTACTCGAGGACTCCGTGCGGGCGGCGGAGGAAGGTCTCGGCGACGGTGGACATCTCAGGACTCCTCGGGGCGGTGCTCGGCAGGACGGCGCTCGGCACGCGCGGACGGCCAGCGCACGACGGCGTGCACCGGGTCGTGGTCGGAGGGGGCGACGCCGCCGGGACGGCCCCCGCCGACGCCGGCCCGATCGACGGGGGCGCCGGCGTCGACGAGCAGCCAGTCCAGGCGACGGCCGCCGGTACGTGGCGGGCCGTAGTTCGAGTACGAGCCCCAGCCGGGGTCGAGGCGCTCGTCGGCGACCTCCCGGCTGTCGACCAGGCGACCGCGGGTCAGCTCGCGGTGCGCGGGGGAGCCGACACCGGCGTTGAAGTCGCCCATCACGGCGACGGGCCCGTCGAGGGCGTCGGTGAAGGTGCGCAGCTGCACGGCGGAGTGCCGCCGCGAGCGGGCCGAGAGGTGGTCGAAGTGCGTGACGACCACGTGCAGCCGGGCCCCGGTCGCGAGGTCGTCGAGCTCGGCGTGGACGGCCGTGCGGGGGATCATGTTGCCGTACGAGCGCGACCCGGGCACCGACGGGGTGGCCGAGAGCCACAGCGCCTCGTGGCCTACGATCTGCAGCCGGGTGGGGTCGACGTGCAGCTCGACGCGCTCGCCGCCGCGGTCGCGGCCGCGGCCCGGGCCGGCCGCGGTGTAGTCGGTGCCGAGGGCGTCCGCGAGCTGTGCGGACTGGTCGGGCAGCGCCTCCTGGATGCCCAGCACCGAGGGGCGTTCGGCCTCGAGCAGGAGGCGCAGTGCCGGGAGCCGGGACGACCACCGGTCGGCCAGCGCGTGCCGGGTGCCCAGCACCTGCGGCATGCGCCGCCGCGCGTTGTAGGTCATGAGGTGCAGATCGGGGGCGCCGACCGGGCCGACCGTCGGCACGACCCGGTCGTCACCCGGACCGGTGGTGGCGGGCGTGGCGGCGGAGGTGTCGGTCGGGGGCGTCATGGCGTGGGCGGCGGGGGGGCGGCGCCCCCCCCCCCGCCCCACTCCGCGCCCGCGCTTGATGGGGACGGCGGCCGGGGCCCCGGGGATCGCCGCGACGCCGGCGGCCCAGAGCATCAGGGTGTAGTTGCCCGAACCGGCGTTGCCGATGCCGAGGAAGAACAGCGCGATCGCCGGGGCGAGCGACTGCGGCAGGGCGTTGGCGATGTTGATGACGCCGAGGTCCTTGCCCGGGCGGTCGGCGTTCGGCAGGACGTCGACGACGAGGGCGGTGTCGACGGCGGCGTAGATGCCGTAGGCGAAGCCCATGACGATCTCGGCGACGTAGAAGCCGGTGACCGTCTCGGCGTGGGCCAGCAGGATCAGGCCGACCGCGAAGAGGGCGGTCGAGCCCCCGACGAAGACCTTGCGCATCTTGAGCTTGTCGCTCAGCCAGCCCGAGAGCGCGGCACTCGCCATCAACGCGAGCGTGTAGAGCAGGACGCCGAAGGCGACCGCGGCCGTGGCATCGCCGACGTCCGAGATGCCGAGGTGCTCCTGCATGTAGAGCAGTCGGTAGGTCGTGAACATGAACGTCGCGAGGATGATCAGGAACCGCGACCACCAGGCGAAGGCGAAGTCGCGGTGCTCGAGCGGGTTCGTCCAGAACGAGCTGACCAGGTTGACGAAGGTGAAGGGCTTGAGCTCGTACTCGGGCAGGTCGTCGCGGGCGACGACCGCGTAGACGAGGATCAGCACGATCGCGAGGACGCCCGGCGCGATGAAGAGCACCGGCAGGTTCGCGACGAAGAGCACGGCGAGGTAGGTGCCCGCGAGCACGGCGATGTTCTGAGCCAACGCGATCACGCTCGAGGCCTTGCCTCGCTGGAACTGCGGCACGTTGTCGGCGAAGCTCGCGGTCAGGGCGGCGAGCACGGCGTTGGCCGCGATCTGCGCGATGACCCAGGCGATGCCGAGCTGCAGCACGGTGGGGGCGAACGCGAGCCAGGCGAGGGCGAGCGTGAAGACGACGATGCCGCCGACGAGGTAGGGGCGGCGGCGGCCCCACCGGGTGCGGGTGCGATCGCTCAGCGCGCCGACGAGGGGGTTGGCGAGCAGCGCACCGAAGGCGCCGAACGGCAGGACGAGCCCGATGATGCTCGCCGGGTCGTCGGGGTTCAGCTGCTGCGCCTTGAGCTGCATGCTCACGTACACCGGCGAGAGCAGGGCCGCGAACAGCCCGAACTGGGCCAGCCCCAGCGCGATCATGTAGCCCCGCGACACCCTCACGGTGCTGACGGGTTGGGTGAGCACGCCCTGCGTGCCGATGGGGCCTGGGTTGGCCATGACGCCTCCTCGAGTCAAAACCTAGTCGCGCTAGGTGTTCGCAGAATACACAGCGGGTGTCGCTCAGGCAAGCGAATGCGTCGATTTCGGACGAACTTTTGTCATCGGTCGACATAAGTGACAGAGTTGGGCGCAGACCACCGGAAACCCTCACGACAAAGGAGTCATTCCATGACCTCGTCACCCTCCGTTCAGCTCTACACGGTCCGGGACGCCGTCTCGGCCGACCTGCAGGGCGCCGTCGCCCGCATCGCCGAGATCGGCTTCACCCAGGTCGAGCCGTACTCGTTCGTCGAGCGCGCCGACGAGTTCGAGAAGGCCTTCGCCGCCTCGGGCGTCACGGCCCCCTCGGGCCACGCTCCCGTGATCGACTCCGACGAGCCCGAGCGCGCCTTCGCCGCCGCGGCCCAGCTCGGCATCGGCACCGTGATCGACCCGTTCATCCCCAGCGACCGCTGGCAGACGGCCGACGACGCCGCGAAGATCGCCGACCGCGTCAACGAGCTGCAGGTGCTCGCCGCCGCGTCGGGCCTGAAGTTCGGCTACCACAACCACCAGTGGGAGTTCGCGAACAAGGTTGACGGCCGTCCCGTCTACGACTTCTTCCTCGAGCGCCTGAACGACGACGTCGTCCTCGAGATCGACACCTTCTGGTCCACCGTCGGCGGCATGGACACCCCGGCGCTGCTGCGTTCGCTGGGTGACCGCGTGCAGTTCCTGCACGTCAAGGACGGCAAGATCTCGGGCGACATCGCGACCGCCCTTCCCAGCAGCGAGAGCGCCCTCGAGGTGCCCGACGCGCTCGCCGCCGCCTTCAAGAACCAGACCCCGGCCGGCCAGGGCGACGTGGACGTCGCCGCCGTGCTCGCCGCCGCGCCGCACGCGCTGCGCGTCGTCGAGTTCGACGACTACGCGAAGGACGTCTTCGACGGCGTCGCCGAGTCCTTCGCCTGGCTGCAGGAGAACGACAAGTGAGCGGCGTCGACACGACCGCCGGTCGCACGGGACGCGTCGGCGTCGGCGTCATCGGCGCGGGCGTCATCAGCGGCACCTACCTCGAGAACATGACGCGGTTCGCCGACCTCGAGGTGCTCTTCGTCGCCGACCTCGACCTCGACCGCGCCAAGGCGCAGGCCGAGACGTACGGGGTCCCGGGGCACGGCACGGTCGACGAGCTGCTCGCGATCGACGAGATCGAGATCGTCGTCAACCTGACGATCCCGGCCGTGCACGCCGAGGTCGGTCGTCAGATCATCGCCGCCGGCAAGAACGTCTGGAGCGAGAAGCCCCTCGCCCTCGACCACGAGTCCGCCCGCGACCTGCTCGCCGCCGCCGAGGCGGCCGGCGTCCGGGTCGCGTGCGCGCCCGACACCGTGCTCGGAGCCGGCGTCCAGACCGCGATGCGCGCCATCGCCCGCGGCGACATCGGCCAGCCCCTCACGGCGACCACGATGTTCCACGTGCCCGGGCCCGAGTCGTGGCACCCCAACCCCGACTTCCTGTTCGCGCTCGGGGCCGGCCCGCTCTTCGACATGGGGCCGTACTACGTGACGACCCTGGTGCACGCCTTCGGCTCGGCCAGCCGGGTCAGCGCGGTCTCGTCGAAGTCGTTCGACACCCGCACCATCGGCAGCGGCCCGCGCGCGGGCCAGACCTTCCCGGTCGAGGTGCCGACGCACCACGCGGCGCTCATCGAGTTCGCGGGCGGGCAGTCGGCCCAGTCCACGTTCTCGTTCCAGAACGCGCTGCCCCGCATGGGCTTCGTCGAGATCAGCGGCACCGAGGGCACTCTGGTGCTGCCCGACCCCAACACGTTCGAGGGCGACTCGAGCCTGTGGCGCTTCGGCCAGGACGAGCCCGAGACGCTCGCCGCCGTGGGGTCGACCTACGGCCGTGGGTCGGGCGTGCTCGACCTCGCCCGGGCGATCCGTGGCGGCGACGCCGAGCGGGCCAGCGGAGCCGTGGCCTCGCACGTGCTCGACGTGTTGCTGGCGATCTCGTCGGCCGCCGAGCAGGGTGCGCCGGTCGCGGTCGAGTCCGCCGTGCAGCAGCCGGTGCCGCTCGACGAGAGCTGGGACCCCTCGGTCGCGACGCTCTAGTCCGACCGGCGGCCGGGCCGGGCCTGGCCGCCGAGATGTCACAACGTGCCGCTCACCTCCGGAGGTGAGCGGCACGTCGTGTCTGCTGGGTACAGGAACGGGCCCGCCGCGCGGATTCAGGTCGCGCGGCGGGCCCGGGTCTGGTGGGGCAGTCTGTACCGTCCGCCCGGGCGGGGCGGCCGGGACCGAGCGGTACCGACTACGCGGTGCGGATCGAGCCGGTGGCGGTGTGGATCGAGCCCGTGGCCGTGCGGACGGATGCCGTGACGGCCGAGAGGCGACGCAGCACGCCGGCGGTGTAGCGGCCGATCGACAGGTCGCGGCGAGCCGAGGTGCTGACGTACGAGCCGGGGGCAGCGTCGGCGGCGAGCGAGCCGACGTAGGAACCGACGATCGGGGCGGCGGTCGTGCTGACGTAGCGGCCGCCGAGCGGGGTGACGGCGGTGCGGGTGGTCGTAGCGGTGGTGTTCACGGTGACTCCTCGGGGCTGGGCGGGTCGTGCTGGTCGGGGGCCCGCGATCGCTGGGATCGAGCGGGCGGTGACCGGCGGGGGAGGGCGGCGCCGAGGTGCTCGACGGTGGCCCTGGCCTCCGTCGGCGTTGTCACCACCATACGCCTTATTTTTAGTGATTCAAAACAACGCGGGCCGATCCTCGCTTTCCGGACAGGATGCCGTACCCCGACCCCTCTCAGAGCGAGGCGCCGCCGCAGACGACGACGCCTGCCCCGTGATGCTCCGCCCGTGCGGCCCGAGCACGAACGCCACGAGCGCGGCCACGGCGCCCGGGGCGACGAGCGCGCCCAGCGGCGGCACGACCGGAGCCGAGGAGGCGCGGGCCGGGTCGGCGAGCATCGGCGTGTCCGTGGGCCCCGGTGCCACGACGTTGGCGGTGACGCCCCGCGGGGCCAGTTCCGCCGCCCAGCTGCGGGCCAACGCGACCTGGGCCGCCTTGGTCGCCGCGTACTGGCTCTTGCCCGCGACGCCGACAGCCGTGCGGCTGCCGATCAGCACGATGCGACCTCCGTCGGACAGCCGGTCGACGAGCGCGTCGACGAGGGCGGCCGCGGCCCCCACGTGCACGGCGAACATGCCCTCGAGCGCGGCGGGGTCGAGCCGGCCGGGCGGGGCGGCGGCCTGGAACCCGGCCGCGGGGACGATGGCGTCGCCCGGCCCGACGTCGGGGACCGCCGCCGCGACGTCACCGGGCACCGACAGGTCGCAGCCGAGCCACGAGAACCCCTCGCCCAGGTCGACCGCGCGCCGGCTGAGTCCGGTCACCCGCCACCCCTCGGCCGACAGGAAGCCGGCGATCGCCCGCCCGATGCCCGAACTGCAGCCCGTGACGAGGGCGTGCCGGTCGGTGCCGGGCCCGCCCCGTGTCCCGTCGTCGGCCACGGCTCAGTCCCCGACGTCCGAGCCGGGCAGCCCGGGCAGGTCGGCGGGCGACAGGCGCACGTGGCGGATCGCCCGTCGGTGCCAGGTGTAGGCCACGTGCACGGCACCGTCGCTCGTCTGCGTGATGCTCGGGTACGACAGCTCGCGATTGAGGCCGTCGCGCGAGTTGTTCGAGAGGCACCACCCGTCGCCGTCCTCGAGGTCGACGCGGTGCGGCCAGCTGCGGCCGTCGTCCGTCGACACGGCCAACGACATCGGAGCCCGGGGCGTGCCCCAGAACGCCGTGCGGCCCGCGGCCGTCACGTCGTCCGCGGCACCGACGGACGAGGAGGCGCGGGTCGACCCGGCCGGGACGCCCGCCGAGGTCGTCGACCCGGCCCGCGCCTCCTGGTCGACGTCCGTGTCCGAGCCGGGCAGCACGGCCTGCTCGACGATGCCGGACTCGTCGATCTCGTCGTAGAGCCCGAGCCGGCGCTCGGTCGTGGCGTCGGCCCGGCGGTGGTTGTAGACGATCGCGAGGCGGCCGTCGGCGAGTGGGACCCACTGCACCGACGAGTTGTTGTTGGGCAGCTCCGTCGGCACGGGCGCCGACCAGGTGCGGCCGCCGTCGGTCGAGCGGGACTCGTGGACGGCGTCGGCCCAGCGGCTGCGGAAGAGGGCGAGCAGCGAGCCGTCGGGCAGCTCGTGCACGTTCATGTGCACGGCTCCCGTGCTGCCCGGGACGGCGACCTCACCCCACGTGGCGCCGCCGTCCCGGGAGGTCATCACCGAACTCGTGTCGTGGTCGCCCACCCACGCGTGCCCGGGGGTCGTCACGCAGCGGAAGACCGGCACGAGCAGGTCACCGGCGCGGGTGACGATGGGCGGCTGCCGCACGAAGACGCCCCCGGTCTCGTCAGCCGGGAAGAGCGTCGACGGCTCGCCCCAGGACGCCCCGCCGTCGGTCGAGACCCGGCGGCGGACCTCGGCCGAGTCCTGGTTGCCCGCCCGCTGCGCCGTGTAGAGCAGCCAGACGTCGCCCGAAGGGGCCGTGAAGAGCACGGGGTTCTGCTCGGAGCGGGCGGGGGCGTCGCTGAGCCGCACGGGCTCGGACCACACCTCGCCGTCGAGGGTCGAGAACCAGACGTGGATGTCCGAGACGCCCTCCTGCGTGCCGCCGAACCAGACGCAGGCCAGGCGCCCGTCGGGCAGTTCGGAGAGGTTGGCCGCGTGCGACTGCACCGTGGCCGTGGGCAGGTACGACCACGAGCGTCCCGCCGCATCGGGCCGCAGCCGGCCGTCGGCGACGACCTCGTCGTCCGCGCCCACGGCGCCGACCGGGACCGTGCCGCCCGCACCCGCCGCCGTGTCCTGCCTGCTCACGCCGCGCCTCCTGCGGTCGCGTCGGCGTCGTCCGTCGCGGTCGCCCGCTGCAGGTGGTCGCGCGCGGCGGCCTCGAGGTGGTTGAGGTCACCGGCGACCGTGGCGAACGTGTAGCCCGCGGCGAGCCGCTGTCGGGCGACGTCGCCGTGCGGCGTGTGGATGCCCGCGGCGATGCCCGCCGCCTCGGCCGCCGCCGCCACGCGGACGAGCGCGGCGTCGAAGGCCTCCTGCACGGCCGGGTCGCCCGGGTAGGCCCCGCCGACCGCGATGCACAGATCGCTCGGCCCGACGTAGAGGCCGTCCAGCCCGCGCGTCGCCGCGATCGCCTCGACGTTCGCGAGACCGTCGGGCGTCTCGATCATCGCGGGCACGATCGTCGTGTCGTTCGCGGCGGCCGGCACGGGGCCGATGCGCAGGCTCGACCGCATGGGTCCGTACGAGCGGCGGCCGTGCGGCGGGTACTTCGCGCGCGCCCGGCGGGCGCGGCGTCCTCGGCCGTGTCGACGAGCGGCACGATGATGCCCGCGGCGCCCGCGTCGAGGGCCTTGCCGATCGGCGTGATGTCGTTCGCCTCGACCCGCACCAGGCCTGCCGAGGTCTGCCCGGCGTCGATCGCGAGCAGGCCGGTCATCATGCCCTGGTAGCCGAAGAGGCCGTGCTGGGCGTCGAGGCAGACGTAGTCGTACCCGAGCCGCGCGCTGCGCTCGGTCGCGGGCGGGGCGTCGAGGGTGATCCAGTAGCCGACCGCCCTCTCGCGGCGGCGGATCGTGCGGGCGAAGTCGCTGGCGGTGCTCATGGTGCTCTCTCTCGTGCGGTGCGTGCGGTTCGGTCGGAGGAGGTCGGGAGGCGCGGGTCAGCGCGCGTACGGAGGCATCGGCCCCCGCAACGAGCGTCCGACCTCGTCGCAGGCCGCCACGACCTCGTCGGGCGGGGGCCCGCCGGCGATCGCGGCGGCGTGGGCGGTCAGCGGCTCGGGCCGCGACCCGCCGAGCAGCACCGAGCCGACCTCGGGGCGGTACGCCACCCAGCGCAGGGCGAGTTCGACGAGGGTCACCCCGGCCTCGGCCGCGACTCCCGACAGTCGGTCGATCGCGGCGAACAGGCCGGCGTCCCAGTAGCGCTTCGTGTACATCTCGGCGAGGGCCGAGTCGCCGAAGCGTCCGTCGGCCGGCGTCTCGTCGAAGCGGTGTCGGCCGGTCAGCAGGCCACCGCCGAGCGGGTTGTAGACCATCGTCTCGAGCCCGTGGACGCTCGCGAACTCGAGGTACTCGTCGTCGAGACGCCGGGCGACCAGGTTGCACAGCTGCTGGGCGACGACCGGGCGGGGAGCCCCCACGGCGTCGGCCACGCGCTCGACGTCGCCGATCTGCCAGGCGGCGTGGTTCGAGACGCCGAGCGAGAGCACCTTGCCCTCGGCGACGAGGGCGGCGACCGTCGACAGGGTCTCGTCGAGCGGGGTCAGCCGGTCGGGCTGGTGCAGGTAGAACAGGTCGAGCCGGTCGGTGCCGAGTCGACGCAGGCTGGCTTCGACGCTCGCCCGGAGCGCCACGGCCGAGAGCGGTGGCAGTCCGCCCGCGTCGGCGTGCGGCATGCCGGCCTTCGAGGCGAGCACGACCTCGTCGCGCCGCCCGGCGAGCAGGCGGCCGAGCATCGTCTCGGTCGACCCGCCGACGTACGCGTTGGCGGTGTCGATCCAGCTGACGCCCGCGTCGCGCGCGGTGTCGAGCATGCGGGCGGCGGTGGCCTCGTCGACGGTGTCGCCGAAAGTCATCGTGCCGAGCACGAGCCGAGGAGGCGCGGTGCGCGTGGCCGCCTCGTCGACCGTCTCGGTCCGGGCGGTGTCGGTCCGGGTCATGCGGTGGCTCCCAACGAGAGGCTGCGGACGACGTGGCGTGGCTTCACGCCCGTCATCGTGGCGGGGTCGAGGGCGGCACGGCGCAGCCGCCGCGTGTAGTCCTCCGCGGGCGAGGTGAGCACCTGCGCCGTGGCGCCCTGCTCGACGACGGCACCCTGCTTCATGACGAGCACGCTCTCGCTGATCTGCTGCACGACGCCGAGGTTGTGCGAGATGACGACGTAGGTGATGCCCGTGTCGACCTGGATCTCGCGCAGCAGCTCGAGCACCTGCGCCTGCACCGACACGTCGAGCGCGCTCGTCGCCTCGTCGCAGATGAGCAGGTCGGGGCTCGAGGCGAGCGCCCGGGCGATGCCGATGCGCTGGCGCTGGCCGCCCGAGAACTCGTGCGGGCGACGATCGAGCGCGGTCGAGGGCAGACCGACGCGGTCGATCAGGCGGGCCGCCTCGGTGGCACGGTCCTGCGCCGAGCGCACGCCCTTCAGTCGCAGCGGCTCGGCGACGATGTCCCGGGCGCTCAGGTGCGGGTCGAGCGAGCCGTAGGGGTCCTGGAAGACCATCTGGAACCGGTGCCTCAGGGGCCGCAGCCGCGCCTCCGACAGGGTCGCCAGGTCAGTGCCGTCGAGCACGATGCGCCCGCTGGTCGGCTGCAGCAGGCGCATGACCGCCTTGGCGATCGTGGACTTGCCGCAGCCGGACTCGCCGACGATGGCGAAGGTGCTGCCGCGGCGCACCGAGAACGACACGTGGTCGACGGCGCGATGCGCGGTCGAGCCGCTGCCGTAGTCGACGACCAGGTCGTCGACCTCGAGGATGGTGTCAGACACGGGTGGCCTCCGGTCGGTCGGTGCTGGTCGTGGCGGGGGTGGACGGGGTCTCGTCCCAGGCGCCCAGGGTGGGCACCGCGGCGAGCAGCCCCTGCGTGTACGGCTCGGCGGGGTGCTCGACGATCTGCCGCACGGCGCCCGACTCGACGAAGACGCCGGCCTTCATGACGTGGATGCGGTCGGACACCAGGCGGGCGACGCCGAGGTCGTGGGTGATCATCAGCAGGCCGATGCCACGCTGTTCCTGCAGTTCGAGCAACAGGTCGAGGATGCCGGCCTGCACCGTCACGTCGAGGGCGCTGGTCGGCTCGTCGGCGACGATCAGCTGCGGCTCGCAGGCCAGCGCGATGGCGATCAGCACGCGCTGCAGCATGCCGCCCGAGAGCTGGTGCGGGAACTTCTTGAGCTGGGCCGCCGGGTCGGGGATGTGCACCTGTTCGAGCAGCCGCACCGCCCGGGCCGTGACGGCGGCTCGACCGCTGGCGGCCCCGGCGATGCGGATCGCCTCCCCGAGCTGCGAGCCGATCGACCGCACGGGGCTGAGCGCCGTCATGGGGTCCTGCGGGATCAGCGCGACGGCCCGACCGCGCACCTTCCGTACGGCCGAGGCGGACGCGAGCACGTCGAGGCCCGTGATGCGCACGTGGCCCGAGACGACGGCCAGGTCGGCGGGCAGCAGCTGCAGCACGCCCATCGCGGTGGTCGACTTGCCCGAGCCGGACTCGCCGATGATCGTGACGGTCTCGCCGCGCGCGATGTGGAACGAGACGCCGTCGACCGCACGCACGATGCCGTTCGTCGTCATCAGCTCGATCTGCAGGTCACGCACCTCGAGCAGCAGGTCGGGGTCGGTCGTGTCGTCGGTCGCGAGGCTCATGCGAGGGGTCCTTCCTGCTGGGCCGAGGCCGACGGGCGCAGCCCGACGAACCGACGGAGGCGCGAGGCCGTCGACCGGCGCGGCCGGTCCCGCAGGGCGTCACCCAGCAGGTTCACCCCGACGACGAGCAGCACGATGAACAGGCCGGGGATCGTGACCATCCACCAGGCCGTGGTGACGTAGTCCTGGCCGTCCGAGATGATGCGGCCCCAGGTGGCGAACGGTCGCTGCGGGCCCGCCCCGAGGAAGCTCAGGGCGCTCTCGAGCAGCACGGCCTGGGCGAGCAGCAGCAGCACGACGAGCGTCGCCTGCTTGATGACGTTCGGCACGACGTGGCGCAGCAGGATCGTGAAGCGGTTCAGGCCGAGCGTCCGGGCCGACGAGACGTACGGCTTCTCGCGTTCGACGAGCACGAGCGACCGGGTCAGCCGGGCCACCTCGGGCCACTGCGCGATCGCGATCACGAAGGTGATCACCGGGATCGACGGGCCGAAGAGGGCGACCACGAGCAGCAGCATCATGAGCAGCGGCAGCGACATCTGGGCCTCGAGCAGGCGGCTGATCAGCGTGTCGGCCCAGCGCCCGTAGAAGCCGGCGATCGAGCCGAGCACGACGCCGATCGCACCCGAGACGAGGACGGCGAGCACGCCGATCGCGAGCGAGACCTGCCCGCCGTGCAGCACGCGCGAGAGCAGGTCGCGGCCGAGCTGGTCGGTGCCGAACAGGTGACCGGCGGTGAACGGAGGCGCGAGGCGGTTGCCGAGGTCCTGGCCGTTCGCGTCGGGCAGCGGCAGGGCCTGCGCCAGCACGATCGGGATGATGACCACGAGGGCGCAGATCGCGCCGACCCAGAGCTTGACGCGTGCGGCGGAGGTCCGTCGGGCCGCTTCCGACCTCTTGAGCAGGCGCGGCGTGACCGCGGTGGGTCGCGCCTCCTCGGGGGTCCGGACGGTCGGGCCGGCGGTCGCCGGGTCGGACGGGCGTCCGGTGGTGTCGGTGCGGGTCATGCGGCACTCGCCTTTCCGAGCCGCACGCGCGGATCGAGCAGGGGATAGGCGAGGTCGATCAACAGCTGGACGCCGACGGCGAGCAGCGACGTGACCAGCACGGTCGCCTGGATGAGGGGGTAGTCGCGGGTCTCGAGCGCCCGCACGATGAGCGACCCGACGCCGGGCCAGGCGAAGACGACCTCGACCACGACGACGCCGTTGAGCATCGCCGCGAAGCGGGTGCCGAGGGCCGTGAAGACCGGGATCGCCGAGTTGCCCATGGCGTAGCGCCAGGTCAGGGCCCGCTCGGAGACGCCGCGCGACCGGGCCACGGTCAGGTAGGGCGCCGAGAAGTTGGTCGCCATCTCGCGTCGCACCAGCCGCGAGATGAGGGCCACCTGGAGGATGGCGATCGTGACGGTCGGCAGGACGAGGCCGCCCCAGGTCGCGAAGCCCGAGGCCGGGAAGATCGGGATCACGACGGCGAAGGCGCTGAGCAGCAGGATGCCGGTCCAGAAGTCGGGCATCGACTGGCCCGCGATCGCGACGACGTTGACGCCGGTCTCGCTGCGCGTGTCGGTGCGGCGGGCCATCCAGACGCCGAGCGGGATCGACACGACCGCCGCCAACAGGATCGCCGCGAACGACAGCGTCAGCGTGTAGGGCAGTCGTTCGAGGACGACCTGCACGGCCGGTGCCTGGAACGAGTACGAGGTGCCCAGGTTGCCCGTGAACAGCTGCTGCAGGAACACGCCGTACTGCTGCAGCAGCGGGTCGTCGAGGCCGAACTGCTCGCGCACGGCGGCGAGTTGCTCGTTCGTCGCGAGCGGCCCGGCGTAGGCGACGGCCGGGTCGCCGGGGGCGAGGCGGATCAGCACGAAGACCGTCGACACCGTGAGGAACACGGTGAGCAGGCCCTGGCCGAGGCGTTTGAGGATGTAGGTCGCCATGGTCAGGCCCCCAGTCGGACGCTCGAGAGCGGGTACGAGTTCGACGACGCGAGCGAGAGCCGCTCGACGCGCTCGCGACGGGCGAGCACCGACTTGGGCACGAAGGCCCAGGCGCACGGCCAGGTGTCCCACGCCGCCTGCTGCGCCTCGGCCAGCCGCTGCTGGCGCAGGGTCGCGTCGGGCTCGGTCGACGCGCGGGCGATCGCCTCGGCCACGTCGGGCTGCACGTAGCCCTGGTAGGTGTCGCGGGTCTGCTCCTTCTCGGCGGTGCCCGCGTACATGCCCTGCAAGATGGTCAAGGCGAGGCCGGTGGGGGCCGAGAAGCCGTTGCCGAGCAGGTCCCAGTCGCCGGCCTTGCCCTGGCGCCATTGCAGGATGTCGCCGCCGGGCTCGAACTGCTGCAGCGTGGTCCGCACGCCGATCGCGCCGAACATCTCGACGAGGGCCTCCATGATGAAGGTGTCGCCGGCGAACTCGCCGGTCTCCCAGATGATGCGCAACGTCAGGTCGCTCGCCCCGAGCTCGGCGAGCGTGCGGCGGGCGAGGTCAGGGTCGTACGTGTACTCGCCGGTCTTCGCGTAGCCGAGCAGGCTCGGTGGCACCACGCCGTCGGCCTGCGTGACCGAATCGGTGAGCACGTCGCGCACGAGGGCGCGGCCGTCGATCGCGTGGCTGAGCGCCTCGCGCACCCGGGCATCGGCCAGCGGGTGCCCCTCGGGCTTGCGGAAGTTGTAGAAGATCTGGTTGATGCGCAGGCTCGAGGCCTTGTCGAGGGCGATCCCGGGCAGGCCCTGCAGCTGCGTCGCCGAGTCGGGCGTGATCGAGTCGATGACGTCGACCTCGCCGCTGCGCAGGGCGATCACCCGGCTGGACTCCTCGGGCAGGAACCGCACCTCGACCCGGTCGACGCCGGGGGCCTCTCCCCAGTACTGCTCGTTGCGGGTCAGGCTGTAGGTGCCGGCGCCGCGGTTGAAGCGCGTGACGACGAACGGGCCGCTGCCCACGCCGTCCTGCAGCTCTTCCGGTTTGTTCGCGGCCGCCGGGGTGATGAGGATGTTGCTCATCAGTGCGTCGAGCACCGGGATCGGCTGCGACGAGTCGAGCGTGAACGTGCGGTCGTCGATCGCGGTCACCGTCGGGAACTCCGGGAAGAAGCTGGCGACGAACGAGCCCTGCACCTGCTCGTACATCTGCAGGGCCGTGGCGACGTCGTCGACCGTGACGGGCGTGCCGTCCGAGTACCGCACGCCCTCGCGCAGCCGGACGGTCCACTGCGTGTCGCTCGTCGGCTCGAAGCTCTCGGCGAGCACGAGCTCGGGCGTGATGTCGGGGCCGATCTGCGTGAGCGCCTGGCGCACCGCCCGCTGCACCGTGACGGCCGCGTCGAACTGGTTCAGCTTGTTGTCGAGGCTGACCAGCGAGCGGTTGAGGGCGAGCGTCAGGGTGCCGGGCCCGGGCAACCCGGTGGGACCGGCGCAGCCGGCGAGGCTGGTGGCGGTCACGAAGAGGCCGGCCGCGGCACCCCAGCGAAGCAGGGTACGGCGCGACATCTCGTGGTCCGCGAACGGAACGGTCATCATCGACCTCTCGATCCAGGGGTTCGACGAGGTCGACGGCGCCCGGTCCCGCAGCGCTGCGACGCCCTCGTCCGGGCTGGATGACACTGTGCCATTGCTGCGCGTTCCGCGCAAGACCATTGGCGCACAACGCGCAGTCGTGTCAGGATGGCCGCATCATGACCCCGATCACCGTCATCGCCGACGACCTGTCCGGCGCCGCCGAGACCGCCGAGCAGTTCCGGCTGCGCGGTCACGAGACCACGGTCTCGCTCGGCGTCCCGTCGGGACGGTCCGCCGGGGTGACGGTCGTCGACGTCGGCACCCGCGCCGGCACCGCCGAGGAGGCGCGGGTCGCGATCGACGCGCTGCCCCTGCCGGTCGGCACCCTCGTCCTGAAGAAGACCGACTCTCTCTGGCGCGGTCACGTCGGGCCCGAGCTCGAGGCCCTGACCGGCCGGGGCTACGACGTCGTCGTGGCCGGGACGTTGCCCGCCCTCGGGCGCACGGTCGTCGGCGGGCGGCCCCTGGTCGACGGGCGACCGGTGGCCGCGACGCCCCTCCGGCACCCCGCACCGGGCGCCGCCCCGCCGAGCCCCGCCGAACTGGTCGCCCATCCGTGGGTGCTCGTCGGCCTCGGCGTCGTGCGCGCGGACCCGGCCCCCGTCGCCGCCCGCCTCGACGACGCGCTCGTCGGGGGAGCCCTCGCCCTCGTCGACGCCGAGACCGACGACGCCCTTGCGGCCGCGGTCGCGGCCGTGCTCCGACCGACCGCCCGCCCCGGGGCCCGTCGGCCGATCGCCCTCGCGGGCAGCGCCGCGCTCGCCGCCGCGCTCGCCGACGCCGTGGCTCCGGCCGTGGCCCCCGCCGCGACCCCTGGGGGCCACGCTCTCGCGCCCGACGCCGTCGGGCCCCCAGGCGGGGCCGGGCCCGTGCGACCCGTCCTCGTCGTGGTCGGCTCGGCCGCCGAGGTGGCCCGCGGCCACGCCGACGTGCTCGCCGCGACCGGTGCGGACGTGCACGAGCTCGACCCGGCGGACGACGCAGGCCGCCTCGTCGAGGTGACCCGCGCCTCCTTGTCCCGGTCGTCCGTCGCCGTGCTGACGGTGACCGCCCGGCGCCTGCCCGACCCGCTCGTCGGGTCGGCGGCCCTCGCCGAGGTCGTCGCCCGGATCGGTGCCGACGTCGAGCTCGACCTCGTGCTGCCCGGCGGCGAGACCGCCCGGGCCGTGCTCGACCGGCTCGCCACGACCACCCTGCGGCCGCTCGCGCAGGTCGAGCACGGCGCCGTCCTCAGCCTCACCGGGGACGGCCGGGGCCTCGCGGGCGACGACCGGCTCGTCGCCACGAAGCCCGGCAGCTTCGGCGGCCCGACCGTGCTCGCCGACCTCGTCGACCTGGTGCGCCGCACCCGCTCCGGCGCCGACCCCCACGACCTCACCGCGTCGGCCGCGTCCGGCGCCCCCACGAAACGGAGAACCCCATGACCACGACGACACCCGACACGCGGCCGTTCATCGCCGTCACCATGGGCGACGGCGCCGGCGTCGGACCCGAGGTGACCGTCGGCGCGCTGCTCGACGAGGCCGCCTACCGCGACGCCCGCCCGGTCGTCGTCGGCGACGCCCACCGACTGCGGCTGGGGGCCGCCGCGCTCGGCGTCGAGGCGGAGATCGTCGAGGTCGACGGCCCCGCCGGCGCCCTCTTCACCCCCGGCCGCATCAACGTCGTCGACCCGCACCTGCTCTCGGCCGACCTGCCCTGGGGCGCCGTCTCGGCCGAGGCCGGTCACGCGGCGTACGAGTACATCCGCATCGCGTGCGAGCTCGGCATGGCCGGTCTCGTGCAGGGCATCTGCACCGCGCCGCTGAACAAGGCGGCGCTGCACGAGGCCGGTCACGTGTTCCCCGGCCACACCGAGCTGCTGGCGCACTTCATGGGCGTCGGCGAGGTGTCGATGATGCTCTCGACGCCCAAGATCAAGGTGATCCACGTGACCACCCACATCGGGTTGATCGACGCCATCGCGAAGATCGAGCCCGGCCTGGTCGAGCGCACGGTGCGCCGCGGCTGGGAGGCCCTCCGCCGCGCGGGCGTCGACGACCCCCGCATCGGCGTCTGCGCGATCAACCCGCACGCCGGCGAGAACGGCCTGTTCGGCTACGGCGAGGAGGCCGAGAAGATCACGCCCGCCATCGAGGTGCTGCAGGCCGACGGCATCCGCGCCGTCGGGCCGCTGCCGGCGGACCCCGCGTTCTTCCTCGGAGGTCGCGGCGATTACGACCTCATCGTGGCGATGTACCACGACCAGGGCCACGGGCCGGTGAAGGTCCTCGGCATCGAGGCCGGCGTCAACATCACCGTCGGGCTGCCCGTGATCCGCACCTCGGTCGACCACGGCACCGCGTTCGACATCGCCGGCACCGGCGTCGTGGCCGTCGGTAGCATGATCGAGGCGCTGCGCCAGGCGGTGGAGATGTCGCCCAGCCCGGCCGACGCCGTCGAGGTCGGTGCGCCGTCGGCGTGACCTCGCCCACCGCACCGAACAGGACGGCCATCGCATGAGCACCAGCGCATGAGCACCACCGCGCGAGAGCGACGCCGCGACATCGTCGATCTGGCCCACACCACGGGCCTGGCGAGCGTCGACGAGTTGAGCCGTCGCTTCGAGGTGACCCCGTCGACGATCCGCCGCGACCTCGCCGAGCTCACCCGGCGCGGCGAGATCGCGCGCACCTACGGCGGGGCCATGCCGATCGGTGCCCCCGGTGCCGAGCCGACCTTCCGCCAGCGCAACAGCGAGGCCGGGGTGGCCAAGGCCGAGATCGCCCGGTACGCCCGCACGCTGGTCCACGACGGTGAGACGCTGCTGCTCGACGCCGGCTCGTCCGTCGCGGCCCTCGCCCGGGAGGCGCGCTCGGGTCTGGTCGCGACGGTCGCCACCACCTCGATCGCCGTCATCCAGCAGCTCGCCGACTCGGACGGCATCCACCTCGAGTGCCTCGGCGGCACGCTGCGCCCGGCCAGTCAGGGCTTCGTCGGGCCGCTGGCCGAGGCCGCGCTCGAGCGCCTGACCTTCGACCGGGTGTTCCTCGGCGCCGACGGCGTGCTCGCCTCGGGGCACGTGGTCGAGGCCGACCTCGTGCAGACGCGGCTGAAAGAGCTGATGTGCCGGCAGTCCGAGCGCGTCTACGTGCTGGCGGACGGGTCGAAGCTCGGTCGCGCGACGTTCCACGCCCGGGCGGCGCTGCCCGAGGGGTGGACGCTCGTGACCGACGCCACGGCCGCACCCGAGGCCCTGGCCGAGTTCGCGGACGCCGGCGTCGACGTGGTCGTCGCGCCCGCCGGCTGACGCGCCGCCCGATCGGCGACCTCGTCGGGCAGGATGGGCGCATGCCCGCACCCACCGCGTCCCTGCCCACCGCGCTCGTCACCGGTGCGTCCGGCGGCATCGGTGCCGAGTTCGCCCGGCGGCTCGCTCCCGACCACGACGTGGTGATCGTGGCACGGAGCGGTGACCGCCTCGAGCAGGTGAGGGTCGAGCTCGTGGCGCCCCGCGCCTCCGGGTCGTTCACGGCCGTGGTCGCCGACCTGTCGACGCCCGAGGGAGTCGAGATCGTGCTGGCCGCGGTCGGCGACCGCACGATCGACGTGTTGGTGAACAACGCCGGCGGCGGCGCGCCCGGGGCGTTCGCCGAGTCCGACCCCGCCGCGGTCCAGGCGCAGGTGCACCTCAACTGCTCGCAGGTGGTCGCGCTGACGCGCGCGCTGCTGCCCGGCATGGTGGCCCGCCGACGCGGAACGGTGGTCAACGTCGCGTCGACGGCGGCGTTCCAGCCGATCCCGACGATGGCGGTCTACGGGGCGACGAAGGCGTTCGTCCTCTCGTTCAGCGAGGCGCTGCACGCCGAGGTCCGCGGGTCGGGCGTCACCGTCACGGCGCTCTGCCCGGGGGCGACCGAGACCGGCTTCTTCGCCGCGACCGGGAGCGACTTCCTCACGAGCGGTCGCCAGACGCCCGAGCAGGTCGTCACCGCAGCACTGCGGGCCGTGCGCCGCCGCCGTGCCGTCGTGGTCAGCGGGCTCGGCAACGCGATCGGCGCCCAGGCACACCGCTTCCTGCCCCGCCGGCTCGTGACCGCGGCCTCGGCCCTGATCGTCCGCGAGCGCTAGGCACCGGGCCCGGGTCGCCGGCCGCGTTTGGCCCGCACGGCGAACGCGTCGAGGGCGACGAGCACGTCGGGCGCCTCGTACAGGCGTCCGCGGCGTGCCTCACCGATCGGCCGCACGATGCCGTCGTCGACGAGCCGCTCGATGCCGGCGCGGGCGTTGTTCGTCGCGACCCCGAGTTCGCGGGCGACCGACGGCACGTCGACGACGGGCTGGCGTTGCAGCACATCGAGCAGACGTCGACCGACCGACCCCGCGCGGGCGGTCGTGAGGTCGTCCCACTGCAGGCGTAGCCGGGTCAGGTCCGTCACGAGCGAACGGCCGTTGTCGACCGCCTCGACGGTCGCGCGGGTGAAGGTGCGGACGATCGGTTCGACGTCGCCGTCGCGATACGCCCCGAGCGCGTCGAAGTACCCCGAGGCGTCCCGCAGGAGGCCTGCCGAGACCGGCACCGTCACCTGACGCATGACGCCCAGCCGTCGCAGCATCGAGTGGACGATCGCGCGACCCGTCCGGCCGTTGCCGTCGGGGAAGGGGTGGATGGTCTCGAACTGCGCGTGGGTCAGCGCGACGTGCACGAGGGCCGGCAGGTCGTCACGGCGGGCGAAGGCGAGCACGTCGTCCATGGCTCGCGGCACCCTCTCGGCACGGGGCGGCACGAAGTCCGCCGTGTGCGGGCTCGTTCCCGTGCCCCCGATCCACACCTGCTGATCGCGCCAACGGCCCGTGTGATGCGGTTGCTCGTCACCCAGGAGGGCCGCGTGCATCGCGATCACGGCAGCGTCGTCGAGGTCGTCGGCGAGGGCGACGGCGGCCTCCATCGCGTGGGCGTTGGCGGTGACGAGCCGGGCGTTCGTCCCCGCCGTGCGGCCGAGGGCGGCGAGGGCGATGCCGCGGGGCATGGCCGTGAGGTTCTCGATCTCGGGGCTCGACGCGCTCTCGCTCCGCAGCAGGATCGCCGCGAAAGGGGCGGTGAACGCGCCCACCTCGGCGTCGAAGCGGGCCAGCTCGGCGACGGCGTCCTCGCAGTCGACCACGAGGTCTGCTGGCAGGTTCGGCGCGGCGGCCTCGGCGATGATCGGGGTGACGGCGGCCTCGTACGGCCCGCGTGACCGCAGTCGAGCCCGGCGGGAGAGCGGGGCGTCCTCGTCGTCGTCCCAGGGGTGGCTCTCGTACTCGACCCGAGGCCACGAGGGCGGGGGAACGATGGGCATGCCTCCCAGCTTAGCCATGGTTAGTCGATCAAACGTCCTCTCGGTGAACGAGGGCGGCGTCGCGCGCCGCGACGAGCAGGTCGGTGAGCACCGTGCCGGTCGCCCCGCGGTCTTCGGGGTGCCACTGGACGCACCACACCGGCGCCGTGCCGTGTTCGACGGCCTCGACCGTGCCGTCGTCGGCCCAGGCCACCGCGCGCAGCCCCTCGCCCAGGCGTCCCACCGCCTGGTGGTGCGAGCTGCGCACGACCAGCGACGTCGTGCCGAGCATCGTCGCGAGCGTGCTGCCGCCGGCGAGCCGGACCGGGTGGTCGACCATGCTGTCCGAGACGTCGTCCGGGTTCACGTGGCCGGGGTGCTCGAGGTGCTGCACGAGGTCGCCGCCGAGGGCGACGTCGACCACCTGCATGCCGCGGCAGATGCCGACCAGCGGCACCCGCGCCTCCACGGCCCCGCGCACCACCTCGACCTGCACCCGGTCGGCGTCGGCGAAGGTCTGGCCCCGCCCCGGGTAGTCGACGGGCCCGCCGTAGTGGCTCGGGGCGCCGCCCCCCCCGCCGGTGACGAGCACCGCGTCGGCCTCGTCGAGGGCGGAGCGCACGTCGCCGAGCCGGTTCGCGGGCCCCCGCCGCGCCGCGAAGCCGACCTGCTCGGCGGCCGCCACCACCGAGGTTGACAGGTCGTCGAGCTCACGTTCGAACGCGGGGTCGTCGCGGGCCTCGTCGGTCACGTCGAGGACCAACAGGTTCAGGAGGTGCGGTGCGGGCGAGTCGCTCATCTCGCCATCCTGGCAGCCCGGCCCGCCCCCTGCGGCGCGTTGCCGCGACGACGCGTCGCTGGTCGGTGCCGGCGATCCCGCCGAGTCGTTCGAGCACGCCCGTGAGGATCGTGCCGGCCGCGTCGGGCAGCACGTGGTGGTTCATGTAGATCGCCTCGAGCCAGGGCAGCACCTCGTCACGACCCCAGCCGACGGCGTCCCAGTCGACGCCGGGCAGGGCCTTCGTGAGCGGCTGGTCGGTCCGTGGGTCGAGCCAGGCCTCGGCGATCGGCACGGCGTCGGACGTGCCTTGGGGCGTCCAGCTCAGCGCGATCGGGTGGTCGTCGCCCTCGATGTGGTCGTGCTCGACGGCGCCCGAGCCGAGCCACGGCAGGGTGAGCAGCTCGCCTTCGATGTCGACCTCGATCAGGTCGAGCTTGCGGGGCTCCTCGACCTCGCAGACGTAGAGGTCGAAGCCGGCGTCGTGCCAGGCGGCGGCCTCGTCGACCTCGTCGAGCAGGTCGGGCATGCGGCGGTGCAGGTCGACGATGAGCCGGGTCGACCACTCGACGAGCGCCCGGGGGTCGGCGACGCCGAAGGGGCTGAGGTCGCTGTCGTCGCCGGTCGCGGGGGGGAAGGGGTGCTGGGCGTCGCCCGCGGGCGTGGTCGCGGGGGGCACCTGACCGGTCTCGTAGCCGACGTACAGCGCGGTGATCAGGTCGTCGTCGTCGTACTCGGCGTAGAGGTTCGGCTTGCCGAGCGCGGTCGGCAGCGGCGTCTGCGCGGCCGGGCGCTGGCCGAGGTCGAGCACGGCACGGAAATGGGTAGTGGGGAGCCTCAGGCTCATGTCGGTCACGGCGTGGGGCCCAATCGGTGGCTCACGCCGGGGGAGAGGCCGCGACCGCCCGTCCGCGGCCTGTCCACAGCGAAGGAGGCGCGCTCCGGGCCTCCCCGGGGCGCGCCTCCTCGTGTGGTCGCCTCGACGGCGACGTGCCTACGCGGCGACGGGGCTGCGCTGGCCGACGACCGAACCGGCCTCGGCGGCGTCGGCCGACGCGTCGGCACCGGCGGCCGTGCTGCGGCGGACGAACTTCTTCAGCAGGACGAGCACGAGCGCGCTCACCACGGTGCCGGCGACGATCGCCAGCGCCCACATTCCCAGGTTGCCGATCGCGAAGAACACGAAGATGCCGCCGTGGGGGGCCTGCGACGTGACGCCGGCGGCCATCGAGATGGCTCCGGTCACCGCGCCTCCGACCATGCTCGCGGGGATCACGCGCAGCGGGTCGGCCGCGGCGAAGGGGATCGCGCCCTCCGAGATGAACGAGGCGCCGAGGAGCCAGGCGGCCGTGCCGTTGGAGCGCTCGACCTGCGAGAAGCCCTTGCGGTAGAGCACGGTCGAGGCGAGGGCCATGGCCAGCGGCGGGACCATGCCGGCGCCCATGACGGCGGCCATGATCATCAGCGGGGCGGGGTTGTCGCTGATGGAGCCCGCCGACAGGCCGGCGACGGCGAACGAGTACGCGACCTTGTTGACCGGGCCACCGAGGTCGATGCACATCATGAGGCCGAGGATGACGCCGAGGACGATCGCCCCGGTGCCGCTCAGGCCGTTGAGGAAGTCGGTCAGGGCGACGGTCAGGGCGGCGATCGGGCCGCCGAGCACGAGCACGAGCAGACCCGAGGCGAAGATCGACGCGAGCAGCGGGATGATCACGACGGGCATCAGGCCGCGCAGCCAGCGGGGCACGTCGGGCTTGCCGATCCAGTAGGCGGCGAAGCCGGCGAGCAGACCACCGACGAGACCGCCGATGAAGCCGGCGCCCATGAAGACGGCGACGGCGCCGGCGACGAAACCGGGGGCGATGCCGGGTCGATCGGCGATCGCGTACGCGATGTAACCGGCCAGGGCGGCGACGAGGAAGCCCATCGACAGGTTGCCGATCTGGAACGCGGCGGCACCGAGGAAGTACTGCAGGCCCTCGGGCGGCAGGTCGAACAGCGAGTAGTCGGTCAGCACCGTCGCGGCGTTGCCGGCGATCTCGTAACCCGAGAGCAGGAAGCCGAGGGCGAGCAGCAGGCCGCCACCGGCGACGAACGGGATCATGTACGAGACGCCGGTCAACAGCCAGCGCTTGAGCGACGAGCCGAAGCCCTGCTTCTCGGCGGTCGAGCCCGTGGCGGCGCCGGCGGCCCCGGCCCTGCCCCCCACCCGGGCGGCGTTCGGGTCCTTCGCGGCGGCCAGCGCCTCCTTCACCATGGCGTCGGGGGCGTCGACGCCGCGCTTGACGGGGCCTCGCACGACCGGCTTGCCGGCGAACCGGCCCTGGTCGCGCACGTCGACGTCGACGGCGAAGATCACGGCGGCGGCCTCGGCGATGACGGCCGGGTCGGGCGGGGTGACCGTGCCCGAGCCCTGCGGCTCGATCTGCAGGTCGGCGCCGAGGCGCTTCGCGGCGGCGACGAGGGCGTCGGCGGCCATGAAGGTGTGGGCGATGCCGGTGGGGCAGGCGGTGACGCCGACCAGCTTCGGGCGACGGGCTCCGTCGCCCGCGGCGTCGGCCGCGGACGAGGAGGCGCCGGTCGCCCCGGCCGCGGAGGTCGCGGCCGGGCCGCGCGTCTCGGCGACCTCGCCGCTGACCTCGTCGTCGACGAGCTCCACGATGTCGGCGGGCGTCTTCGCGGCGCGGGGGGCGGCGGTGAAGTCGTCGCGGATCAGGGCGCGGGCGAGGGTCGACAGCACCGTCATGTGGTCGCCGTCGGCGCCTTCGGGCACGGCGATCATGAAGACGATGTCGGCGTCGCCGTCGGGGGCGCCGAAGCCGACCGTGCGGGCGAGCCGCGAGAAGGCGAGGGTCGGCTCGGTGACCGAGGCCGACCGGGCGGGGGGGAGGGCGATGCCGCCGGGGGCGCCGGTGCCGACCGGGGCCTCAGGCTGGAGGGCGGCGTCGGCGGGCGAGTCGGCCGAGCCGGCGCGGCCCGAGGCGGCGACGCGCGCGGCCAGGGCGCGGATGACGTCGGTCGACGTGCCGCCCAGGTCTTCGTCGAGACCGACGAGGTCGGTGCTGATGAGGGATGACATGCTGTTCTGCTCCTTGGGGTTGGGCGACGCTGCTCAGAGGTGCCCGACGGCCGCGGGGGCCACCGGGACGACGTCGATGTCGTCAGGGAAGGTCTGGTCGAAGCGGGGGACGATGCTGCCGGGCAGGGCCGCGGCGGCGGCCCCGGACGCGACGGCCTGGGCGAGGCGGGGCGGGGCGGGGGCCCCGGCCGTCTCGGCGAGCAGGTAGCCGGACAGCGACGAGTCGCCGGCGCCCACCGTGCTCAGGGCGGTGATGACGGGGGCGGCGGCGAACCAGGACCCCTCGTCGTCGATCAACAGGGCGCCCGCGCTGCCGAGGGTGAGCAGCACGGTCTCGACGCCGAGTTCGCGCAGGCGTCGGGCTCCGGCGACGGCCGAGGCCGGGTCGGCCTCGTACGCCTCGGGGTCGCCGCCGACGATCTCGGCGAGCTCGTCGGCGTTGGGCTTGACGAGGTCGATGCCGACGCCCGACGCGATCAGGGCCGCGAACGGCTCGCCCGACGAGTCGACCGCGATGCGCGGGGCGGTGTCACCGCAGGAGGCGCGCACGGCCCGGACGACGTCGGCCAGCCAGGTCGTCGGCAGGCCGGGCGGCAGCGAGCCCGCGAGCACCAGCCACGAGGCGAGGGCCGCGTGCTCGACGACGAGCGCGGTGAGCTCGTCCACGTGGGCGCCGAGGTCGGGGCCGAGCTCGTTGATCTTGGTGGTCGTGCCGCCGGGCTCGGTCAGGGTGACGTTGGCCCGGAGGCGCTGGTCGATCGGCAGGTTGACGGTCGGCACGCCCCGCTCGCGCAGGGCGACGAGGACCGGGTCGTCGAGGGCACCGGGGAGCAGGGCCACGGTCTCGGCACCCGACGCCGCCAAGGCTCGGGACACGTTGACGCCCTTGCCGCCGGGCTCGTCGGTCGTGCTGACCGAGCGCTGCACCGCGCCCCGCTGCAGGGTGCCCGGCAGCTCGATCGTGCGGTCGAGCGAGGGGTTCGCGGTGACGGTGAGGATCATGCGGGTGCCTCCTGGCAGCGGTGCGGGGTCGAGCGGGGCCACGACGGGGCGGGGCGGACGGGTCGAGCCGCTCATGCCACGATCACCTCGACGTCGGCGAGCTCGAGCGCCTCGCCCAGGTCGGGGGCGGGGGGCGCGTCGGTGACCACGGTGTCGATCTCGGCCAGGCGCGCGAACCGCACCAGCGCCTCCTCGCCGTGTTTGGTCTGGTCGACCACGGCGACGACACGGCGCCCGGCGCGGACGTAGGCCGACTTGACGGCGCCCTCGAACTCGTCGGGGGTCGACAGCCCGAAGCCGGCGCTGAGGCCGTTCGCGCCGACGAAGACGATGTCGGGCCGCAAGGCCTGGATCTGCTCGACCGTGCTCGTGCCGACGGCGGCGCTGGTCAGGCCGCGGACGCGTCCCCCGAGCAGGTGCAGGTCGACGTGGGGGCTGTGCTGCAGCAAGGCCGCGATCGGGACGGCGTTCGTGATGACGGTGAGGACGGTGCCGGGCGTCGCCGGGGTCCAGCGGGCGAGCTCGGCGGCGACGGCGGCCGTGGTGGTGCCGGCGTCGAGGGCGATCGACCCCGTGAACGTCGGGGGTACGAGGTGCGCGGCGGCCTGGGCGACCGACGTCTTCTCGGGGCTGTGTCGGGTCTCGCGCTCGCTCAGGCTGAGCTCGCTGACGCTGGAGCGGCCCGCGGCGACGGCACCGCCGTGCACGCGTTGCAACAGGCCCGCCTGCTCGAGGGCGTCGAGGTCTCGGCGGACCGTCTCGGCCGTGACGTCGAGGCGCAGGGCGAGATCGCTGACCGACACCCGACCGGCCGAGCGCAGGGCTTCGGCGATCGACTCGTGCCGTTCGGTGGCGTACATGCGACCTCCTCGTCGTCTCGCGGTGCTGCTGGTGCCGGTGCTGCTGGTGTCCGTCCGGCGGTGTCGCGCGCCGGTGTGGGCCGACTGTACGACGGTTCCACAGAGAAAACAAGACAAAGACAGAAAAACGAAGAAGAACGCAGATCGCACACCCGAGCCGGTCCGTCATGTCCGCAATGCGCACTCTTGCCGATCTGGCTAGTTCATCTAGCTATCCACCTGTCACAGTGATGGACGTACCGGTTCACGGCGGTACGGGCACCGACTTCACGGGCGGTGCCGAAGCTCCAGCAAGTTCCTCAGGTGGCGCAGGGTCACCAGAAATGAGAAGAACATGAACACCAGCAGCCCCGCGCTCCAGGGCCTCGGCCACGAGCAGCTCGTCTCCCTCGTCCGCGGGACCGTCGGTTCGGCTCGCCCCTCGGTGGTCCGTCCGACCACCGGTCGCGTCGACGCCGGCCTCTACCGCCGCGACCCCCGTGTCCCGGCCGTCCGCATCGAGACCTACCCCCGTCGTCGTCGGGCCCGTGTCGCAGCGGTCGCCCTCGCCGCCCCGATCTCGGCAGCCGTCTCGGCCGTCGCCCGGGTCGACGAGCCCACCTACGCCGACTTCCTCGTGGCCGCCCCGGCCCACGCGATGTCGGCTTGAGGCAGGCACGATGACGTTCGCACAGCGCATCCTCGCCGATCAGGTCGGCGACCACGTGTCCTATTTCGACACGGCCCTCGACGACACCGACGACCTCGACTGAACGGCCCGACCATGACCCCCGCGCTTCCCTCGCTCGACACCCTCGTCCACCCCGACCTCCACGAGTACGTGGCCGACCGCTACCCCTTCGTGGCCGGTCTGGTGGACGACGACCAGATCTGACCGTCCCGGGCCCCGGCCCGGTGCACGACTTCGGACGGGCTGACGCCCGGCCCGTCGACGGTGCGTACCAGCGGCCCGCAGCGCGGGACGCCGACGAGCACCCCACGAGAGCCCCCTCGCCCCCGGCGAGGGGGCTCTCGCGTGTCCGGAGACGCCACCCGCGGGGGAGGCGGGTGGTCCTCGGGACGGACGCCGCGCCTCCTCGGGGTCCGTAGCGTGGACGAGGTCGCACCCGTGGGGGCGACGGTGCGGCCACCCGGCCCGCGCCGACGACGAACCGAGGAGGCGCGGTGTCCACCGTCGAGATCGTCCCGCGTCACCGCCCGGGTCGCGCCGCCCGCACGCGCGAGTCCCTGCTCGACCTGCTGGCCTTCGGCCGCGCGCAGGCCCTCTCGTGCGCGTTCGCGGTAGCGATCTTCGCGGGGCTCGCCGTGACACGCGTGGTGGACGTGGGCATCCCGCGCTACG
The DNA here is from genome assembly GCF_001297205.1 of Frigoribacterium sp. RIT-PI-h. Lineage (NCBI taxonomy): Bacteria > Bacillati > Actinomycetota > Actinomycetes > Micrococcales > Microbacteriaceae > Frigoribacterium > Frigoribacterium sp. RIT-PI-h. The sequence continues at coordinate 36,284 of NZ_LHOZ01000089.1, forward strand.
ACGCCCTGCTGATCTGGTGCCTGCTCGTGCAGGTCGCGCTCGTCGCGACGCGGCTCGAGACCCGGGACGAACTGCTCGTCATCTGCGTCTTCCACGTCCTGGGCCTCGGGCTCGAGGTGTTCAAGGTGGCGATCGGATCGTGGTCGTACCCGGAGCCCGGCGTGTTGCGCCTGGGTGACGTGCCGCTCTACAGCGGATTCATGTACGCGGCCGTCGCGAGCTACATCTGCCAGGCGTGGCGACGACTCGACCTGCGCGTCGACCCGGTGCCGATGGTGGCGACCATGGTCGTCGCGGTCGGTTTCTACGTCAACTTCTTCACGAACCACTGGATCACCGACCTGCGTTGGGTGCTGCTCGGCGTCGCCGCGCTGCTGATCGCCCGGCGGTCGGTGACCTTCCGCGTGCGGGGCCTCGACCGCCGCATGCCGTTGCTCGTCTCGTTCGCCCTGATCGGGCTCTTCATCTGGATCGCGGAGAACGCCGCGACCCTGCTCGGCGCCTGGACCTACGCCTCGCAGGCCGACGGCTGGAGCCTCGTGCACCCCAGCAAGATCGGCTCGTGGATGGTGCTCGTGATCTTCAGTTTCATGCTCGTGCTGTGGCTGAAGCAGCGGAAGGGGCCGCGCCGACGGTGACGGCGTGACGGCGTGACGGCTCGACGGTCGCACCACCGTCGCGTCGTCGAACCACGCTCCCGGATGGTTCGACGACGCGGACGTGGTGCGTCCTCGCCCACGGGTCGCGGTCAGGGGGCGGCGTGACGCCCGACGCGCGTGGGGGCCGGCGCGGCCGCCTGCGGGGCGCGACCCGACACGGCCGCCGCGACCGCCGCCTCCCGGGTCTCGTACATCGTCGGCAGGGCGTGGCCCCCGTCGGCCGTCTCGTAGCTCTGCAGCTCGATCTCGGCCAGGCGGGCGAACTCGGCGAGCTTCTCGGACGACACGCTCTTCGCCTTGCGGGGGCGGGTGTTGTGCAGGCAGAACGTGCCGATCGCCTCGCCCGTCGACGAGTGGATAGGGTGCCCGGCGTAGAAGTACCCGTGGTTGAGGTCGAGGTAGGGGTTGTCCTTGAACCGGTCGTCCTTGCGGGCGTCCTCGACGATCACGGGCGCGTCGGCCGCGACGGTCACGTCGCAGAACGTCAGCTCGCGGGGGATCGCCACCGGCAGCAGCTCGGTGTTGACCGCGTAGTACAGCTTCTTGCCGTCGAGCAGCGAGACGCCCGCGACGTCGACGCCGACCTCCTTCTCGGCGCGGCGGGCGGGGTCCTGCGGGGTGTCCGACCCGCCGGTGCTGGCGAGCTCGACCAGCGTCTCGGCACCCGACCACTCGAAGGTAGGTTCGGGCAGTGCCCGCCGCGGACGCGCAGGAGGCGCGGTGCCGGTCGGCGGGACGGGCACGGTTCCGGGGGTGCTCACGGCTGCAGGCGTCGGCGTCGGCGCAGGCGTCGTGGCAGGTGTCGGCAGCGGTGCGGGGGCCGCTGTCGAGCGCGCCGCGACGGCCTGCTCGGCCTCGAGACGGGCGCCGGCCGCCCGCGCGGCCTCGAGCCGCGCGACGACCGGGTCGACCGGAGCCGGCGCGGCCACCGACGCCGCCAGTCGGGCCACCTCGAGCTGGGCCGCGACGCGCTCGGGCACGAGGGGGGCCGCCGAGGTGCGCGGGATGTGCTCGACCGATTCGCCGCGGCGCACCACGTCGAGGGTCGGGGCGACCCGGTCGGCGACCACGGCGCCCCATTGCCGGTACATCGTCTCGCAGCCGTGCGGGCGCCCGGGCTGCAGCTCGCCCGGGGGCAGTCGGAAGTACGAGGTCGGCGGGTGTTGCGAGGCGACCCGCTCGGTGATGTCGTTCATGCGCGCGGCGTGCCGGTCGGCGACCGATCCGAACGGGTTGTCGAACCGCGTCACCGAGCGGATGGGCTGCACGCCGACCAGGACGATGCGGGCGGTCGGGTGGACGCGGCGCGTCAGGTCGGTGACGAGCGACGTGACGTCGCGCTGCCAGCTGTCGAGCGGGGTGAGCATGACGGCGTCGTTGAGGCCGAGCATCACGACGACCGTGTCGTACAGGCTGAGGTCGTGGTCGCCGATCCACGAGCGGGCCGACCCGGCGTTCATCATCTCGTCGCCGATGTAGTCCACCGAGCACGCACGTCCGGTGTTCTTCGAGGTCTCCTTGGCGATCTGGCCGGTGAGCGCCTGCTCGTGGCTCGTCACGCCGAAGCCGTGGGTGGGGCCCGTGCCGATCAGCAGCACGGTGTCGGGGTCGGGGGAGTCCGCCCGGTAGGTCGGCCGACCGCGCGGAGACGGCACGTGCCGCGAGCGCGAGAGCGTCCACAGGTAGAACAGGCGCATGGCAGGCCTCAGCCGCTCGTAGCTGCGCGTCGGGTGCGCGGGTGTGTCGACCGTCCTGGTCACGTGGTGCTCCTCGGGTGTCTCTCGGTGTCTCGTCCCCCCGTCCCAGGCTAGGCAGCGGGCGTGCACGGGGCTGCCCCCAGTGCGGGTCCGCGGTGGCCCCCCTTGTGGTCGCACCCCAGCGCCGCCCCGTCGTTCCGGGAAGTCCACCCGAACCTGGACGCAGGAGGCGCGGGGCGAGCAGGCTGGTACGCGTGACTCCCGCAGACAGCACGTCCCCCGACGACGACCACGGTTCCGTCGCCACCGCCCTCGAGCTCGTGGCGGACGAGGTCGACGCCGCCGTCTCGGCGGTCCTCGACGCCGACGCCGGGGGCGATTCGGGCGGGGACGACGACACGTCCGGCCAGCTCGACGCCTTCGCCGACCTGCTCGACGACGCCGAGCGCGTCTTCGTGCACGGGGCGGGGCGTTCGGGTCTCGCCCTGCGCATGACCGCGATGCGACTGATGCACCTCGGTCTCGAGGTGCACGTCGTCGGCGAGGTGACGACTCCCGCCATCGCCGACGGAGACGTGCTGCTCACCGCGAGCGGCTCGGGCACGACGTCCGGCATCGTCGCCGCGGCCCGCACCGCCGTCGACGCCGGGGCCCGGGTGGCCGCGATCACCACCGCCGCCGACTCGCCGCTGGCCGACCTGGCCGAGGCCGTCCTCGTGGTCCCCGCCGCCGACAAGCAGGACCGCTCGGGAGCCGCCTCGTCTCAGTACGCCGGCGGCCTGTTCGAGCAGACGGTCGTGCTGCTCGGCGACGCCGTCTTCCACGCGCTGTGGAAGCGCTCGGGTGCCGATGCCGACGAGCTCTGGCCCCGCCACGCGAACCTCGAGTAGCCGCCCCGCGCCTCCGCGCGCGGCGCCCTCCGCGTCGCGCCGTCGATGCGCTGTCGAACCATCCGAATGGATGGTTCGACAGCGCATCGACGGTTCGTCTCGCTCAGAGGGTGGGGGTCCTGTGGAGAACTGCGACAGGGCACGGTCACGACCGGCAAGGTGTGGGGATGATCGATTCCCTACCGCCCGTCATCCGCTCGTCCCAGCTGGGCCACGGGACGCGAGAGTCCTCCTCGGTCCGTCGCCGGATCGACCGTGGTGAGCTCCTCCGGCTGTGCCCGGGTGTCGCCGTCGAGCGGGAGGCCTGGCAGGCTGCCACGCCGAGGCAACGCCATCTCCTGCGCGTGGTCGCGCTCCTGCCCAAGCTGTCGAGCCGGGTCGCCGTCTCACACGCGTCCGCGGCGGCCGTCTGGGGTGCACCGATCTTGGGTGACTGGCCGGACCGCGTCCACGTCGTCGACCCCGCTCGTCGCACGACGCAGTCCACGCCGACGGTCGTCCGTCACGCCGGACTTCTTCTGCCCCAGGAGGCGCGGGAGGAGTCCGGGGTGCTCGTCACCTCGCCGGCGCGCACGGCTGCCGATCTCGCGTTGTCGTGGACCTTCCGGGAGGCCGTCGTCGCCCTCGACCAGCTGCTCCGCCGTCGGTTGACCACGCGGGGGGAGGTCGGTCGGTTCCTGGACGCACGGCCCACGGCTCGGGGCCGCACGGGCGCTCGTCGTGCCGTGGCCTTCGCGACGTCGGCGGCCGAGTCCCCCGGGGAGTCGCTGACGCGGGTCGTCCTGCACGAGCTGGGTGCGCCTCCTCCGGTTCTCCAGAAGAGCTTTCGCTGGGGTGATCGCGGTCAGTTCGTGGACGTGGTCGACTTCTGGTGGCCCCGGTTCGGTGTCGTCCTCGAGTTCGACGGGCGGACCAAGTACGCGAAGGGCCGGTGGCGGAAGGGGCGTTCTCCGGAGCAGATCGTCGTGGACGAGAAGATCCGGGAGGACCGCATCCGCAACCGGCCCGAGGTCGACGGATTCGCTCGCACGGTGTGGGACGAGGTCATGCCCCCGCCGCGCCTTGCGATGAACCTGCGCGCAGCCGGACTGCCCCTGGGCTGACGCCTCGCGGCCGGTGGTCCTGCGAGTCGGGCACCGGGACGACACCACCGATGCGCCGACGAACCATCCACCTGCGTGGTTCGTCGGCGCATCGATGGTTTCGGAGCGGTGCGTCTGCCACACGTTTTACCCGCGCGAAACAATTCGTATACAAAACTGGGGCGTGCGGCAGGATTGTATGCAATCCACGCCGCACAGACCGATACCGCCCGAGCATCGGAGGCCCGATGGCCCGCCCACCCCGCCCGACCCGTTCCGCGAGCGCGTCCCGTGCCGCGAGCGCGAGCGCGAGCGCACCGGACGGCCGTCGCCGCCTGCGCCGAGCCCTCGCGCTCCCGGCCCTCGCCGCCGCCGCGACGCTCGCGCTGACGGCCTGCGTCCCGCAGCAGCCCGCCGGCACGAACCCGCCCGACAAGACCGACGTCACCACCGCCCCGATCGGCGACAAGACGATCGTCGAGGGAGGCGACCTGGTCATGGCGTTGTCGGCCGAGCCGGACGCCCTCGACCCCACCACGTCGTCGTCGCTCTACACGCGGTACGTCATGGAGACGGTGTGCCAGAAGCTGTACGACATCGACGCCGAGGGCGACCTGGTGCCGTTGCTGGCGACCGAGCTGCCGACGCTGTCGGACGGCGGGCTGACGGTCGACATCCCCGTGCGCACCGACGCCGTGTTCGCCGACGGGACCCCGCTCGACGCCGAGGCCGTGGTCACCACGCTGCGCCGCCACCTCGACAAGCCCGACTCGTCGCGGGCCAGCGAACTCGGCCCCGTCACCGGGGTCGAGGCCCTCGACGACGACACGGTGCGACTGACCTACGAGCGCCCCTTCGCCCCGCTCACCGCGGCCCTCGCCGACCGGGCGGGCATGATCATGTCGCCGACGGCACTCGAGGCCGAGGGCGACGACTTCGGCGACGCCCCGGTCTGCGTGGGCCCGTTCAAGTTCGTCGACCGGGTGCCGCAGACCTCGATCTCGGTCGAGCGCGACCCGCTGTACTACGACGCCGAGGACGTGCACCTGGACACGATCACCTACCGCATCATCACCGACGCGAGCATCCGGGCCGCGAACGTGCGGGCGGGTGACGTGCAGGTCGCCGACTCGATGTCGACGATGGACGTCGACTCCCTCATGGCCGACGACGGCCTGACGGTGTTGCAGGTCGGCTCGTTCGGCTACCAGGGCATCACCGTGAACATCGGCAACCAGGACGGCGTCGGAACCGACCCCGTGCAGATCGACACCCCCCTGGCGAGCGACGTGCGCGTCCGTCAGGCGCTGGCCATGTCGATCGACCGCGACGCGCTCGTCCAGAGCGTGTTCGGCGGGTGGAACGACACCGCCTGCTCGCCGATCCCGCCGACCAGTCCGTTCGCCACGGACGCCAGCGACGCCTGCCCGGGCTACGACCCCGAGGGAGCGAAGCGCCTCCTCGACGAGGCGGGCGGGGCCGCGCCCCACGCCATCGAGATCCAGGCCAGCAACAACGCCGACACGTTGCGCCTCGCCCAGGCGTTGCAGGCCCAGGCCGCCGACGGCGGGTTCCGCCTGTCGATCACCCCGGTCGAGTACTCGACCCTGCTCGACGTGCAGTCGCGTGGTGACTTCGACGCGCTGCAGCTCGGCTGGTCGGGTCGTGTCGACCCGAACGGCAACATGGTCAACTTCCTGCGCACCGGTGGCGGCAACAACTACTCGGGCTACAGCAACCCCCGGGTCGACGAGCTGCTGGCCGACGCCGCGGCGTCCATCGACGTCGACGAGCGGGCGGCGCTGTACGGCGAGGCCGTGACGCAGGTCCAAGAGGACGAACCGCTCATCTACCTGTACCGCACCCGCAGCCTGACCGCGCTGACGAACGAGGTCGCCGGGGTGTCCACCTACGCCGACGGCGTCGTGCGCCTCAGCAACGCCGCCTTCGTCGAGGGGGAGTGACCCGATGACCCGTTACCTGTTGACCCGGCTCTGGCAGTCGGCCGTCACCCTCGTGATCGCCTCGATCGTCGTGTTCTGGGGGGTGCGCCAGCTGCCCGGCGACCCGGCCCTGGCGCTCGCCGGAGAAGAGGCGACGCCCGAGCGCGTCGCCGCCATCCGGGCCGACCTCGGCCTCGACGACTCGCTGCTCGTGCAGTACGGCCGGTTCGTCGGCAACTTCGTCCGCGGTGACTTCGGCGAGTCCACCCGCACCGGCACCCCGGTCACCGAGCTGATCGGCGCCACCCTGCCGGTCACGCTGTGGCTCGCCCTCTACGCGATCGTGATCGCCGTCGTCGTGGGCGTCGCGCTGGGCGTCGTCGCCGAACGGTACCGGGGCCGCTGGCCCGAGTGGATGGCCAACGCCGCCGCCCTGGTGGGGCTCTCGGTGCCGAACTTCTGGCTCGGCATCCTCGCGATCCTCTGGCTCGCGGCCGGCCTCGGCCTGTTCCCCGCGTCGGGCTACGTGCCGGTGGCCGAGAACCCGGCGAGCGCGTTCTACCACCTCACCCTGCCCGCGCTGATCCTCGGCACGAGCCTCGCCGCGGTCATCATGCGGCAGACCAGGGCCTCGATGATCGAGACGATGAAGACCGACTACGTGCGCACCGCGCGGGCCAAGGGTCTCGGTCGCGGCCGGGTGCTGATGCGCTACGGCCTGCGCAACTCGATGATCGTGGTCGTCACGATCGTCGGCCTGCAGCTCGGCGGCCTGATCTCGGGCGCCGTGGTCACCGAGCGCATCTTCGCCCTGCCGGGCTTCGGCAAGCTCACGCTCGATTCGGTGTTCACCCGCGACTACCCGGTGATCCAGGCCGTCGTGCTGATCATCACGGTCGGCTACATCGTGATCAACCTGGCGGTGGACGTCCTGTACTCCGTCATCAACCCGCGCATCAGGGTAGGAGGCGCATCGTGACCGTCATCGAGACACCCACCGCCGCAGGGGCGGGGCTCGGCTCGGCGCGGGGACGCGTCTGGCGCGGCCTCGTCCGCAACAAGCTGGGCGTCACGGGCGGCGTCATGCTGCTCGTCGTCCTCGTCGCGGGCCTCGCCGCGCCGCTCATCGCCCCGTACGACCCGACCCGGGTCGACTTCGAGCTGCCGTTCCAGGTGCCCGGCACCGTGGGCTACGTGCTCGGCACCGACGACCTCGGCCGCGACATCCTGTCGCGCACCGTGTACGGCATCCGCGTCTCGCTGCAGGTCGGCGTGCTGTCGGTGCTGCTGGCCGTCGTGGTCGGCACGCCCCTCGGGCTGCTGGCCGGCTACTGGCGCTGGCTCGACGGTGTCATCTCGCGCCTGACCGACGTCATGCTGGCGTTCCCGTTCCTGATCATCGCCGTGGCGCTCGCCGCGATCAGCGGTCCGAGCCTGACGAACGCCGTGGTCGCCCTCGGCATCGCCCAGGTGCCGACGATGATCCGCGTGGTGCGCGGCGAGACGCTGCGCGTCAAGTCGACCGACTTCGTCCTCGCCGCGACGACCATGGACGCCACGGGCCTGCGCGTGATCTTCCAGCACGTCCTGCCCAACTGCGTCTCGGCGATCATCGTGCAGGCCACGGTCATCATGCCGGTCGCCGTGATCGGTGAGGCCCTGCTGTCGTTCCTCGGGCTGGGCATCCAGCCGCCGACGGCCAGTCTGGGCATCATGCTCAGCGACGCGCAGCAGTACCTGGCCAAGGCGCCGTTCGCGGCCGTCGTGCCGGGCCTCGCGATCGCCGCGATCTGCCTGGGCTTCAACCTGTTCGGCGACGCCCTGCGCGACGCCCTCGACCCCACCGCCAGCGACCGGAAGTGACCCCCTCGTGACCTACACCACCCCCGACGAGTTCGTCACCCGCCCCGACCTGCGCGGCACCTTCGGCATGACGTCGTCCACGCACTGGTTGGCGACGGCCTCGGCCCAGTCGGTCCTCGAGCGGGGCGGCAACGCCTTCGACGCCGCCGTGGCGGGCGCCTTCGTGCTCCATGTCGTCGAGCCGCACCTCAACGGCCCCGGCGGCGACCTCACGGCGATCTACGCGACAGCCGAGGCCCCCGTCGCGCCGACGGTGCTCGTCGGCCAGGGCCCGGCCCCGGCGGCCGCGACCCGTGAGCACTACCTCGCCGAGGGCCTCGAGCTCGTCCCCGGGTCGGGAGCCCTGGCCGCCGCCGTCCCCGGTGCCGTCGACGCCTGGCTGAAGCTGCTGGCCGAGCACGGCACCTGGTCGCTCGCCGACGTCCTCGCCTACGCGATCGGCTACGCCCGTGACGGCCACCCGATCGTGGCGCGCGTGGCCTCCACCATCGAGACCGTCGCCGACCTCTTCACCGAGCACTGGCCCACCTCGGCCGCGCAGTGGATGCCCGGTGGCGAGGTGCCACGCGAGGGCGACCTATTGACGAACCCGGCCTACGCGGCCGTCCTCGACGAGCTGGTCGCGGCCGGCGAGGCCCTCGGCCCCGACGCGTCCCGCGAGGCGAAGATCGAGGAGGCGCGGGTCGAGTGGGGCAGCGGACACGTCGCGCAGGCGATCGACGCGTTCGTCCGCACTCCGCACCGTCATTCGTCGGGCACCGACCACGCGGGTGTCGTCACGGCCGCGGACCTCGCCGCGTTCCGCGCCACGACCGAACCGGCGACGACGATCGAGTTCCGGGGTCACACGATCGCCAAGACCGGCGCCTGGGGCCAGGGTCCCGCCCTGCTCCAGGTCCTGGCGCTGCTCGAGCCGCTGGACGACGAGCTGCTCGATCCCTCGACCGCGGACGGCGCCCACACCATCGTCGAGGCGCAGAAGCTCGCGATGGCCGATCGCGAGGCCTGGTACGGCCCCGGAGACGTGCCCCTCGAGACCCTCTTGTCCGCGGACTACGCCGATGAGCGCCGCGCGCTGATCGGCGACCGGGCGTCGCACGACCTGCGACCCGGCGACGTCCCCGGGCGCGAGCCGTTCGCCCTGCCCACCATGCGCACCGAGTACCTGCCTCCCGCGCTCAGCGAGGCACCCGCCGGCGTCGGAGAGCCCACGGTCGCCGCCCCCGGGCGGGCGCAGGCATCGGCCGCCGCACCCGCCGCACCCGCCGCACCCGTCGCACCGGCCGAGGACGCCCCGCCGACCGGCACCGCGCCTCCTGCCGACCGTCTGGCCGAGCCGTTCACCGAGCCGACCGGCGAGACGCGCGGCGACACCTGCCACCTCGACGTCGTCGACCGCTGGGGCAACGTCGTCTCGGCGACCCCGTCGGGCGGCTGGTTGCAGTCGTCGCCGACCATCCCCGAGCTCGGCTTCTGCCTGGGCAGCCGGCTGCAGATGTCGTGGTTGGACGAGGGCACGGCGTCGACCCTCGAGCCCGGCACCCGCCCGCGCACGACGCTGACGCCCACGCTCGTGCTGAAGGACGGCGAGCCCGTCGTCGCGCTCGGCTCGCCCGGAGGTGACCAGCAGGACCAGTGGCAGCTGCTCTACCTGCTGCGCACGATCGTGGGCGGGTACACCCCGCAGCAGGCGATCGACGCCCCCGCGCTGCACACCACGTCGTTCCCCGGCAGCTTCTGGCCCCGCACCTGGGAGCCCGGAGGCGTCGTCGTCGAGGACCGCCTGGGCGACGACGTCATCGACGCGCTGGTCGCCCGCGGCCACGTCGTCACCCGCGCCGGCGGCTGGTCCCTGGGCCGGCTGTCGAGCGTCTCGCGAGACCCCGAGACCGGCGTGCTCTCCGCCGCCGCCAACCCCCGAGGAGCCCAGGCCTATGCCGCAGGACGCTGAGAACCCGACCTCCCCTCTGCTGAGCGTGCGCGACCTCCGCGTCTCGTTCGGCGACACCCCCGCCGTGCACGGCGTCGACCTCGACGTCCTGCCGGGCGAGCGGGTGGCGATCGTCGGCCAGTCCGGCTCGGGCAAGTCGACGGTGGTCGCGGCCATCCTGCGCCTGCTGCCCGGGGCCGGCCACATCACGGGCGGCACGATCGAGCTCGCGGGCCCCGACGGCAGCACCCTCGACCTCGCGCAGGCCACCGAGGCACCCATGCGCCAGGTGCGCGGCGCGCGCATCGGCCTCGTGCCGCAGGACCCGTCGACCAACCTGAACCCGTCGATGAAGGTCGGCGCCCAGATCGCCGACGCGCTGCGCACCCACGGGCTCCGAGGCCACGACGAGGTGCAACGCCGCGTCGTCGCGCTGATGACCGAGGCGGGCATCCCCGAGGCCGAGCGCCGGGCGGGACAGTTCCCGCACGAGTTCTCCGGCGGCATGCGCCAGCGCGTGCTCATCGCGATCGCCCTGGCCCGCGAGCCGCAGCTGCTCATCGCCGACGAACCGACCAGCGCGCTCGACGTGACGGTGCAGCGTCAGATCCTCAACCACCTGCAGACGTTGGTCGAGAGCCGCGGCACGTCGCTGCTCTTCATCACGCACGACCTGGGGCTCGCCGCCGACCGTACCGACCGCATCGTCGTGATGCTCGAGGGTCGCGTCGTCGAGCAGGGCACGCCCGAGCAGATCCTGCGTCGCCCGCAGCACGAGTACACGAAGCGCCTGGTCGCGGCCGCGCCGACGCTGGCCTCGGCCACCGCCCTCCGTCGCGGCGAGGCCGTCCTCGACGACGCGACGGACGCGAAGGAGGCGCGGGTCGGCTCGATCCTGACCGTCACCGACCTGGTCAAGGAGTTCCGCCTCCGTGGTCGCCGTGGCGAGCAGGTGCGGGCCGTCGACCACGTCTCGTTCGAGGTGCCGCGCGGCACCACGACGGCGATCGTGGGGGAGTCCGGCTCGGGCAAGACGACCGTGGCCCGCATCGTGCTCGGCCTCGAGTCGGCGACGAGTGGATCGGCACTGATCGACGGCGAGAGCATCACGGCGAGCCGGGGTGCGTCCCGTCGCGCGCTGCGTCGCCGCGTGCAGCCCGTCTTCCAGGACCCCTACGGGTCGCTCGACCCGTCGTACAGCGTCGAGCGGCTGATCGACGAGCCGTTGCGCATCTTCGGCGTCGGCGACCGGGTCTCCCGCAGGCAGCGGGTCGCCGAGCTGCTCGACCAGGTCGCCCTGCCCCGGTCGGTCGCCCAGAGCCGGCCGAACGAGCTGTCGGGCGGCCAGCGCCAGCGGGTGGCCATCGCGCGGGCGCTCGCGCTCGAACCCGAGCTGCTCATCTGCGACGAGGCCGTCTCGGCGCTCGACGTGCTCGTCCAGGAGCAGATCCTCGAGCTGCTCGGCGACCTGCAGCGTCGGCTCGGCCTCAGCTACCTGTTCATCACGCACGACCTGGCGGTCGTGCGCCAGATCGCCCACGACGTGGTGGTCATGCGCAAGGGAGCCGTGGTCGAGCGCGGTAGCGTCGACGACATCTTCTTGTCGCCCCGTGCCGAGTACACGACCGAACTGTTGGGAGCCATCCCCGGTGCCAGCCTCGCCCTCTGAGGGCCCGCCACCCGTCGTCCTCGTCGACGTCCTGCGTCGCGAGATCGTCGAGGGCGCCCTCGTGCCGGGGACGCGCATCACCGAGGCCTCGGTCGCCCGCCGCCACGGCGTCTCGCGCGTCCCGGTGCGCGAGGCGCTGCGGGCGCTCGAGGCCGAGGGATTCGTCGAGTCGACGCCCCACGTGGGCAGCCGGGTCGCCGCGATCCCGGCCGACGAGGCCGACGACCTCTTCGCCGTCCGCGAGGCCCTCGAGATCTCGACCGCGCGGCGTGCCGCCCAGCGGGCGCGCGAGCTGTTCGGCGAGCCCCGCCCGCCCGAGGACTGGTGGCGGACGCGGCGCGTGCTCGGGCAGCTGCTCGACGACGGGGACGCCGCCGTCGAGGCCGGCGACCTCGACCTTCTCGTCGAGCTCCACGACCGGTTCCACGTCGGCGTGGCACACCTGAGCGGGAGTGCCACCCTGGCGACGCTGCTGCGCCAGCTCTCGAACAAGATCGAGTGGCTGTACGCTCTCGACACCTTCTCGCGGGGCAAGCGGCTCTGGCCCGACCACCGCCGCATCCTCGCGGCGATCGACGCGGGCGACGAGGCCGGGGCCGCCGAGCTGATGGGCTGGCACGTCCGCGAGTCGCGCATCGGGTTCCTCGCCCGCACCGAGCCGGCCGACCGGGTGGCCGACCTGCGGGCCACGCCGCCCGCCCTGCCGCCGACGATCCCGACGCCGACGATCCCGACGACCTGACCCGCGCCTCGTCGGGTTCGTCGGCTCAGGCGACGGGGCGGTGCCCGGGTAGGGCGTGGAGGTCTTCGGCGGCGAGTTCGGCCGCGATGGGGTCGCCGGCCTCGGTCGCCTCGCGGAGGGCGACGAACGAGTCGGCCATCGAGTCCCAGTGCAGTACCTGCACGATGTTGGGCACGCGCAGTTTGTAGGCGAGACCGTCGGTGACGTCCGTACAGACCTTGACCAGTGCCGGATTGCCGCAGTGGTCGACGTAGGTCGAGAAGAGCGCGACGGCGTGGGCGTTGAGGGCCGGGCCGTCTTCGCGGTCGAGATCGGCGAGGCAGACGTCGATCGCCCGGACGATCTCTCGCTTGACGGCGGCAGGCAGGTTGGGGACGGCCAGGCGGACCGCCCCGCCGAAGAGCACGCCGAGGGTCTGGACCGCCTCGACGGCCTCTTCGGCCTTCGGCGTCGCGACCTTCGTGTAGCGGTTCGGGGCCATCTCGACCAGGCCGGCGCGTACGAGGTCGCCGAGGGCCTCGCGGATCGGTGTGCGCGACACCTGCAGCCAGGCGATCAGCTCGTCGTCGTGCAGGCGTTCGCCGGGCTCGAGCGTTCCGTCGATGATCGCGTCGCGGATGCGGCTGCGGACCGTGTCGCGCAGCAGTTGTCGCTCGGCGGCGGGGGGAGTGACGGGAATCGGCATGCGGCCTCCTAGATCCTCACGGGCGGGTGCCCGGCCAGCATCCTAATACGAAAACGTCGCATTTTGCCCGTTGGGCAGTGAAGTTCACATGTCAATTCCAGTGGACCGATCGGGTGCCAGGGACGACGAAGCCCCGCCTCCATGACGGGGGCGGGGCTTCGTGACTCGGGTCGGTGCGGTTACTTCGCGGCGGTGGGGGTCGCTGCGGGCACGTGCTGCGAGGCGACCTCGACGCCGTGCGCGTCGCGCAGGGTCGTCAGGGTCTGCTCGATCTCGTCGTCGCGCTGCTCGGTCGTCCAGCCGAGCGAGCCAGCCATGACGTCGGCGATCTCGGTGAGCAACTCGATGGTGACACCGCCGACGAACGCGAGGTTCGTGCGGCGCAGCACGACGTCGGCCAGGTGGACGGCGTCCTCGTGCTCGGCGAAGTAGGCGATCTCGGCCGTGGTCAGCGTCGAGTCGGCCTCGAGGGCCTGCGACGGCTGGTCGAGCAGGACCTCGATGACGTCGGAGGCGCGGGTGCCGTACCGGGTCAGCAGACGGTCGACCTGGTCGCGGTCGAGCCCGTCGGCGTGGGCTGCGATCCAGGTGGTGCGGGCGCCGTCGGTGGTCGGGAAGCCCTTGCCGCCGCCGATCGCCATGCCCGTCGTGTCGACCGACCGCCCCACGCCGAGCTTCGTCGTCGCCTCGGTCGAGAGGTGGGCCGACAGGGCGCGGAACGTGGTCCACTTCCCGCCGACGAGGCTGAGGACGGTCGTTCCGGGCAGCTCGGCGACCTCGGTCTCGACGATGCGGTAGTCGCGCGACACGAAGCCGGCGGCGAGGTCGTCGTGCTTCGGCAACGGGCGGACGCCCGAATAGCGGTAGACGATGTGGCCACGGTCGAGCTCGATGTCGGGGTAGACGTGCTTGACCAGGTCGAAGAAGTAGTCGACCTCTTCCTCGGTGCAGACGGCAGGCTCGGCCATGTCGGCCTCGAGGTCGGTGGTGCCGATGAGCACGCGCCCCTTGAGCGGGTAGATCAGGACGATGCGGCCGTCGTTGTTCTCGAAGAAGATCTCGCGACCGTTCGTGGCCTCGAGCAGCTCGGGGCTGTCGACGACGATGTGCGACCCCTTGGTGCCGCCCATGTACTGCGACTCGGCGCCGAAGGCCTTGTTGGTGAGGTCGGTCCAGGGGCCCGAGGCGTTGATGACGACGTCGGCCTTCACCGTGAACTCGGTGCCGGTGACGACGTCGCGCAGGGTCACGCCGCCGTCGGCGGTGCCGACGGCCTCGAGGTAGTTGGCGCTGCGGGCGTTGTCGCCGGCGGCCAGGCCGTCCTTCAGCACGTCGAGCGCGAGACGCTCGGGCTCGTGCACCGACGCGTCGTAGTAGGTGCCCGTGTACTTGAGCGCCTTGTTGAGGTGCGGCATCTCGGCGAGGGCCTTCTTGCGACCGAGGAACTTGTGACGCGGCACCGAGCCGCCGTCGCGCGAGAACGAGTCGTACATCGTCATGCCGACCTTGATCAGCAGCGCGCCGCGCTCCTTCGTGGAGCGCTGCTTGTGCGTCAGCATGCGCAGCGGGGCGTTCATGATGCCGCTGAACGTCGAGAAGATCGGCATCGTCGTCTGCAGCGGCTTGACGTAGTGAGGGGCGATCTTCAGCAGACCGTTGCGCTCCTCGACGCTCTCGCGGACGAGGCGGAACTCGCCGTTCTCGAGGTAGCGGATGCCGCCGTGGATCATGTGCGACGAGGCGGCGGACGCGCCCGACGCGTAGTCGGCACGTTCGACGAGCACGACGTCGACGCCCTGGAGGGCGAGGTCGCGGAAGGTCGCGATGCCGTTGATGCCACCGCCGACGACGAGCACCTGTGCCGTCGGGCGGTCGACGATGCGCTGCACGTTGGGACGGATCGAGTCTGTCTTCTTCGACATGGTCACTGCTTCTTTCGAGATGCGATGTCAGGTGATGGTGACCGACTCGTCCTGCGGGCCGGTAGATTCATCGTCGTCCCGATGCACACACGGTGCAACGGATCTGCACGAACGTGCAAGGAGGTCCCGTTGGTCGCTGGCGACACGTCCGAACGCACACAGGAGGCGCTGCGTGCGGCGCACCTGTACTACATGCAGGACCTCACGATGGAGGCGATCGCGCACGAACTGCAGACGTCCCGCTCGTCGGTCTCGCGCCTCCTGAAGTCGGCGCGCGAGACGGGCCTCGTCGACATCCAGATCAAGTCGCCGCTCGACCAGCCGACGGCCGTGGGCGAGGGACTGCACCGGCGGTTCGGTGTCGTCGCTCACGTCGTCCCGGTGCCCGACCAGACGAGCGACGTCGACCGGCTCGACCGGGTCGCGCTCTCGGCTGCACGAACGCTCACGCAGTACGTCGACTCGAACATGGTCGTCGGCGTCGCCTGGGGTTCCACCGTCAGCGCGGTCAGCCGGTACCTGGTGCCCAAGGCCACGCACAACACCGTCTTCGTCCAGCTGAACGGTGCGGCGAACACCCGGACGACGGGCATCGAGTACGCCAGCGAGATCCTGCGGCGGTTCGGTCACGCGTACGGCGCCCTGATCCAGCAGTTCCCCGTGCCGGCGTTCTTCGACGACCCGGCGACCAAGCGGGCCCTGTGGCGGGAACGCAGCACCCGACGCGTCCTCTCGTTGCAGGGCGCCATGGACCTCGTCGTCTTCGGCGTCGGCTCGCGCGAGGCGCACGTGCCGAGCCACGTCTACTCGGGCGGGTACCTCGAGCAGAGCGACCACGACAGCCTCGCCCACGACCACGTGGTGGGCGACGTCGCGACCGTGTTCTTCCGCGAGGACGGCTCGTCGGCCGACATCGAGCTCAACCAGCGCGCCACGGGCCCCGACCTGGCGACCATCCGGCGCACGCCGCGTCGCGTCTGCGTCGTCGCCGGCGAGGCCAAGGTCGTCAGCGTCCGCGGTGCCCTGGCCGCGGGCCTGGTCACCGACCTGATTCTCGACGAGGGCACCGCCAGGGCGCTGCTGGCCAGCTGAGCCGGTGTCGGCCCGGACGAGGAGGCGCGGGTGGGGTACGTCGCATCAGCCGCGACCCAGCCCGCCCGCGTAGACGGGAGCGGTCGCACACCGGGCCCCCGAGGGGCCCCGAGAGGAGCATCACCATGGCAAGCACCGAACTCACCGGACGCCGCGTTCTCGCGATCGTCACGAACTACGGCGTCGAGCAGGACGAGCTCGTCGTCCCCGTCGCGAAGCTGCGCGAGCTGGGCGCGACCGTCGTCGTCGCCAGCGTCTCCACCGAGCCGATCGAGACGCTCGTCGGCGACAAGGACCCGGGTCAGACCGTCCGCCCCGACACGACCATCGCCGAGGTCGACGCCGCCGATCACGACCTCCTGCTCGTGCCCGGCGGCACCATCAACGCCGACACCCTGCGCACCGAGAGCGACGCGGTCGACCTGGTCAAGGCCTTCGCCGCAGCCGGCAAGCCGATCGCGGCCATCTGCCACGGCCCGTGGGCGCTCATCGAGGCGGGCCTCGTCACGGGCAAGGAACTGACCTCCTTCGCCTCGCTGCAGACCGACGTCCGCAACGCCGGCGGCACGTGGGTGGACCGCTCGGTCGTGACCGACGTCGAGCAGGGCTTCACGCTCGTCACGTCGCGTGACCCCGACGACCTCGAGGACTTCGTCCGCGAGACCTCGACGGCCCTGGCCGCCACGGCCTGATCCGCCGTCCTCCGTCGCGGCGGGGTCGGTCGCCCCGTCCCGGGGCGACGGCCCCCGCCGCGGGTCTTTAATGGGACGTCGGGCCGTCGTCGGTCCGTCCCCGGCGCTCCGGCGCCCATCCGGTCGAGAAGGAGGCGCGG
Organism: Frigoribacterium sp. RIT-PI-h; assembly: GCF_001297205.1. Lineage (NCBI taxonomy): Bacteria > Bacillati > Actinomycetota > Actinomycetes > Micrococcales > Microbacteriaceae > Frigoribacterium > Frigoribacterium sp. RIT-PI-h. The sequence continues at coordinate 53,290 of NZ_LHOZ01000089.1, forward strand.
TGAAGCTCGGCAAGACGCGCAAGACCCCCTCGGAACCCGCGACGCCCGATCCCGCGGCCCTCGAGCGGGCGGTCGCCGAGGGTGTCCTCATCTCGCGTGCGGCCGCCGTGGTCTCGGTGGCCAACTCGATCGTCATCCGTGCCCTCCGCGACGACGAGCACTTCGACCACGAGCGCACCCGCGAGGCCGTGCGGACCGTCCTCGGTCGCCTCGCGGCGGAACAACGCGAGCAGAACGAACGCATCGGCGGCGAACGGGCGAAGGCCCTCAAGGCCAAGGGGCGGTCGCGACACCAGCACGACTACCGGCGCGGTGACGACGACACCCTGTGGTTCCGGGAGAAGACCTACACGGCCGTAGCCGAGCGGCTGGACGAACTGCAGTCCGACGACGACTTCGTGGGCGGGATCGTCGCGGCGGCGGTGGATCGCGCCTGGGGCGACGTCGGAGCCGTGATCGTCACGAAGGTGTCGGCGGTCGAGGCGGTCGACCCGGCGTATCCCGACGAACGCGACCAGCGCCTCCGTGATCTCGTCGAGGTGGACCTCGCCGAGCTGCTCGCGCAGCCGCCGCAGGCGTCGGACGCTCCGCGCTCGACCTGACGGGTGCGTTCGTCCGTCGGCCCCCGACCTGGGGCTGTCCGGGCCCGGCGTCGGGACGAGACCATTGAGGGACACCGCTCGGCCCTCACCACGCGGAGCCCTCGTCGATCAGGCCACCGCTGTGGGAGGAACCCGGCATGAACCGTTTCGTGAGCCCGCTCGTGCGCGGGCTGATCCGACAGCGCAACCGCTGGTTCGACCGACGCCCCGGGCTGCCCCGGCCCGAGGGCGTCGCGCGGGCGCACGCCCCCGGCGTCAACCCCGATCGCGTGCTGCTGTTCGGCAGCGGGCCCGCCGTCGGGTGGGGCGTCCGCAGCCACGACCTGGGGCTCGCGGGCCATCTCGCGCGGGCGGTCTCGCAGGCCACCGGCCGTGGGGTCGACGTCGACGTCGTGGCCGACCCCGCCATGCGGACGGCGGACGCCCGGCGGGTGCTCGGAGACCGCGACCTCACGCGCTACGACGCCGTGGTCGTGGTGACCGGCATCAACGACGCCCTCGAGATGACCGACGTCACGAAGTGGCGGCGGGCGTTCGTCGACCTGCTCGTCCACATCGAGACCGAGACCGGAGGCGCGAGCAGCCCCGTGCTCGTCACGGGCGTCCAGGCGCCCAGCGAGGTGACCGTGTTCCACATCGCCGGCGGTGGCCTCGTCGACCGCCATGCGGCCGAGATGAACGCGATCATCCACGACGTCTGCTCGACGCATCCCCGGGTGCACGTGCTCATGCCCCCGTCGCCGCTCTCGGGCCACGACGACCGGGACCAGCTGATCGCCAAGTACGCCCGCTGGGGCGAGGCGCAGGCCGGGATGCTCGCGCCCATGCTCGACGCGCAGATGTCGGCCGGCGGCGGCGTGGCGCGGGCGCGTCGGCACGCCCCGCAGGCCGAGGTCGACCGCGTCGAGGCGATCAGGGCCCTCGGCCTCCTCGACACCGACCCCGAGGAACGCTTCGACGACATCGTCGAACGGGCCCGGACCCTGCTCGGCGCGAGCGGGGCCGCGTTCTCGCTCGTCACCGCCGACCGACACTGGAACAAGGCCCTCGCCGGGGGCGGTGACCGCGAGATGCCCATGGCCCTGTCGTTCTGCGCGCACACCGTCGCCGGCGGCCAGCCGTTCGTCGTCGAGGACGCCTGGGCCGACGAACGCTTCGGCATCGAGGCGCCGGCCCGGTTCTACGCCGGCTATCCGGTCGAGAGCCCCGACGGCGTCCGCATCGGCGCTCTCTGCGTCGCCGACCCCGAACCCCGGACGGTCGAGAGCGTCGACCTCGTGATGCTTCGCGAGCTCGCCCTCAGCGTGCAGCGCGAGCTCGCGAAGCAGGCCGTCGCGCGGGCGTGACGTTCGATGTACAGAAAGATGTACACGACGTGGCGCTCCGCGCTAGTCTCGTCGTCATGGAGACCTCCATCGGAAGCTCGGACGTCCTCGCCGTGGCCGACGCCCGCAGTGGCCTCAGTCGTCTCATGCGAGACTTCCGGCTCGACCCCGACCGCCCTGCCGTCGCTGTGGGGCCCCACCGACGCCCCGAGGTCGTCATCGTGCCGTGGAGCCGCTTCCTCGAGATGTCCGAGCGCCCGACGTCGGGTCGCGCGGTCGCCTCGGTGCTGGACGAGATCACCTCGCGTGCCGGTCTCGTGCGGCGCCTGGCTGGCCTGAGCCACATCGACGCCGTGAGCGTCTTCGGGTCGGTCGCTCGCGGGACCGAGACCGACGACAGTGACATCGACCTCCTGGTCGACCCGGGGGCCGAGGCGACCTACTTCGACTTCGCCCAGTTCGAACTCGACATGGAAGCCGTGTTCCAGCGTCAGGTCGACGTCGTGTCCCGGCGGGCGCTCGACCCCGAGACCGACCGCGAGATCCTGGCGCAAGCGGTGCCCGTGTGATCTCCTCTCCGGACCGCGCCGAACGTTGGCTGGCCGACCTCGACGCGGCCCTGACGGCCTCGGCCGAGCTCGTGTCCCGGGGGCGCGAGGCGTTCGACGGCGACCCGGCGCTTCCGTTGGCGTTCGAGGCACTGGCCAACCGGGTCGGTGACCTGAGCAAACGCTTGGTCGCGTACGACGGCCAGCGGTTCCATGAGGTCGAGTTCTCACTGGCCGCCAAGAACCGTGACTTCGTCGTGCATCACTACGACCGCCTCGATCGCGAGACCCTCTGGCAGACCGTGACCCGAAGCTTTCCCCTCCTGCACTCCCTCGTGCAGCGTCATCGAGTCGCACCATGAGCGCCGAACCGCTGGTCACGCCCGACGGCCGCTACCTCGTGGTGCGCGGCCGGCTGTGGCGCCGGACCGCACCGCGCCTCGAGGGGGCGACCCGCGCCTCCTTGGTCCACGAGCTGATGGAGGCGCGGCGCGCGAAGAAGACGGCGCTGGCCGCGGACGACGCTGCCGCCGTCGAGGACGCCCGGGCCCGGGTCGACGCCGCCAAGACGTCGCTCGGCGAACGCGGACCGGTGTGGTGGGGCGGGGACGCCCCCGACGAGCCCCGCCGCATGGCACGGAACACGCGCTACGCCGCCTGGCTCGCCACGGCCGGGTCCGACGCCGCCCCGAGTTGAACGCCGGCCCGCGAGGTGCCCTCCCCACCACGAAGTGGACACCGCGCCACGCCAAACCGCGGTGCAGAGTCCACTTCGTGGTGTGGTGCCGTGTGATGCGGTGGCGGGCGGGCGGCCCGCCGCGGGCGCGGCTAGCGGCCCTGGCGCTTCTTGAACGGCTTGGGCTGACCCTTGGCGGCGGGAGTGCGGCCCTTGCCCTTGGACGCCTTGGCCTTGCCGCCGGCCGGCGGGGGTGGCGGCGGCGTCGGGGTGGACGGGCTCGCCAGCTCGTCCTCGGCGACGACCACCGCCGCCTTGCCGGCCTTGGTCAGCCGGTAGGGCGTGGCGTCGCGGTCGAACAGCTTCGCGCCGAACTCGAGCTCGAGTGCCTCGATCGACGACTCGAGCTTCTGCCGCGAGATGCCGAGCTTGTCGGCCGCGACCGGGAAGTGCAGCACCTCGGCCGCGACGAGGAAGTGTCTCAGGTGGCTCGTCTTCACGCCGTGGCGACCGAACCGGCGGAGGAGCCGCCGCCGACCGAGTCCGCGCGGATGCCGAGGCCGTCGAGGGCCTTCTGGAAGATCGTCAGACCGCTCATGCCCGGCAGGTTCGAGATGTTCTGGTCGAGCTTCACGGCGGCCTTGCGGCCGTCTTCGCCGCTCATCAGCTGGCCGAAGACGAACTTGACGTCGTCGACCTCCATGATCGACGAGCCGACGGGGGCCCAGACCTTGGACAACAGGAAGCGCGTCAGCTTCTGCGCCTTCTTGCTCGCGAGCAGACGCTCACGGGCCTGCGAGACGTAGAACGCGACGTGGCGGGCCTCTTGCTTGGCGATGCGCTTCAGCAACGCGGCGGGGGCCGGGTCCTGCTCGAGCTCTGCCATGCGCTTGTAGGCCGACACGGCCGAGTACTCGTTGGCCGCGCCCCACGACATGTGGACGGCGACGAAGTCCGAGCCGACGATCTTGCCGAGCAGGCCCTGCTTGACCGGGTCGAGGCGCTCACGCCAGCCGAGCTTGAGGCGGTTGGCCCGCAGCTGGTCGTAGTCGACCGTGATGCCGTGCACCTCGAGGATGGCGGCGAGTGCCTCGCCGTGCCAGAACTCTTCACGGTTCCACATCGTCATGAACGTGGTCATCTCGTTCTCTTTGTGAGAAGGAGTCGTGAGCAGGTCACGGGTGTAGCAGACCGTGTGGTATTCGACGTCGGCCATGTAGCGCAGCGTCCGCAGCGAGTCCGCCGACAGCGGGTTCTTGCGGAAGTGGTCGAGGTCGAGGTCGTCCCAGCTCAGTCGTTCGGAGGTCGCGGCGAACTTGTCGATGTCGAAGGCCATGTGATGTCAGGAGGCGCGGGTTCAGACCCTGCCTCCGTCTCCTTTCGCTGTGGTGCTGCTGGTGCCGCTTCTGCCGTGGGGGCCGCTGCGAGTCCAATCGCGGATGCTCCACCTTCTTCGGAGCGCCTCGCGTGCCAGATTGCTGTCGGGGTTGACCGCGTTCGGGTGCCCGACCATCTCGAGCCAGGCGAGGTCGGCGAACGAGTCACCATAACCGTACGACCCCGAGAGATCGATGTCGTTCGCCTGGGCGTACTGGCGCAGCCAGGCGGCGCGCGCCTCGTCGACCAGCGGGGGCTGTGCGAGGTAGCCCGTGTAGACGCCGCTGCGCTGGTGCATCGTGCTGGCGACGACGTCGTCGAAGAGGTGCGCCAGGGGAGTCGTCAAGGTGTCGATCGAGCCCGTGACCAGCACGGTGCGGTGCCCGGCGGCGCGGTGCTCGGCGAGGCGGGCGAGTGCGTCGGGGAGGGTGTGGCGCAGGACCGTGTCGGCGTAGCCGCGCGACCGCACGACGCCCGAGAGCCGCGCGACGGGCATGCCCTCGTACCGCCGCGAGAACGTGCGGATGAACTCGCCGCGGTCGCGACCCTCTGCCCGCAGGTAGCGCGGCAGCGAGGTGAGCAGGCTGGCGACCTCGCCGGGCCAGGCGGCCTTGCGGAACCCGGCCGAGCGCACCCAGAGGTACTGCTCGACGATGTTGCTGTCGAGCACCGTGCCCTCGAGGTCGAACACGGCCACGACGTCGTCGCGCCGCGGCAGGGCCCGCGTGTCGGCGACGGCGGCCGACGCGGTGGGTCGCACCGAGAACGCCCGGGTCATGGCGGTGATCGACGGGAAGTGCACCTCTTGGAAGTAGGCCTCCCAGTCGACGTCCGTGACGTCGAAGCCGATGTCGGCGGGGGAGCCCGACGGGAGTCCGGCGTGCAGGGCCCGCGTGCGGCGGTCGTCGAAGATGATCTCGGACTGCACGTAGTGGCGGTAGAGGTCGGTCAGGCTCTGCAGCGACTCGAGGTCGGCCCGACGGGTCTGCACCCCGGCCAGTGCCGTGCGGGTGCGGAGCGTGCTCGGCAGTCGGGTGAGCACGGCCTCGCGGACGTCGTTGACTCGGTTCGCGGTGCGGATGGCGCCCTCGACCTTGCGCACGCCCGGGAAGTTCCAGTGCGGCGCCTCGATCGACGAGTGCTCGTCGCGGGGCAGCGGGTTCGCCGTGAAGAACGCCTTCAGGTTCTCGAACATGCGCAGGATCGAGAACGGGTTGCTGCCGCCCGAGCTGGCGTGGAAGTACTGGGGGCTGCCGGCCTCGACCGGGTTCGCGGCGACGGCGAGGATGACGTTGACGACGTAGTCGACCGGGATCACGTCGAGCACGCTGTCGGGCACACCGGGGAACTCGGGCAGCAGTCCGCGGGCGTACGACATGATCAGCGGGTCGGCGACCTTGAAGCCGTCGATCCAGCCGGGGTAGGGGTGCCGGTGGGCGCTCTCGACGATCGCCGGTCGGACCACCGACAGACGGTGCCCGGCCTCGGCCCAGAGTTCTTCCGCGGCGCGCTCGGCGAAGGCCTTGGTCAGCGTGTAGACGTCGGTCCAGCCGAGCGTCTCGGCCCGGGTGCGCCCGTAGTCGACGAGACGGGCCTTGACCCAGGCGACCCGCGCCTCCTCGGCGGCCGCGGCGACCGCCTGCGGGCCGGTCTTGCCGTGTGCCGCGCGACCCTGGGCGAGGAAGGTCCGCAGCGTCTCGGGCTGGCGCGAGGCCGCCTCGACGCGGGCGCGGGCGTCGGCCGCGGCGGCGCGTTCGACGCGCCAGTCGACGGTGTGGCCGAGCGACGCCTCGGGGAACACGCCCTTGCGGATGCCGCCGACGTAGGCGGTCGACACGTGGACGACGTGCGGGTCGGTGCCGGTCTTCCGCAGGGCCTCGTACAGCCCGACCGCTCCGCCGACGTTGGTCTCGAAGGCCTGGTCGATCGGCGGATCGAACGACACCGTCGACGCGCTGTGGATGACGACGTCGAGGTCGCCGGGGAGGTCGGGCAGGTCGCCGAGACCGCTCTCGATCACCCGGAGTCGCTCGGCGAGGGCCTTCTCGACGCCCTCGGGCCCGACGGTCTCGCGCCACGACGAGAAGACCGGCTTCTTCAGCAGGTGCCGCAGACGCCCCTCGGCCGAGGTGCCGGCCTTGGGTCGGATGAGGAGGGTGACCGTCGTGCCGGGGTGCGACGAGAGCAGACGCTCGAGGATCGCCTGGCCGACGAAACCGGTTCCGCCGGTCAGCAGGACGTGCGAGCCGCCGAGGTCGACGCGGGTGGCGCCCGGGGTCTGGTCGGGCAGCGCGAGGCCGGGGAGGGAGCTCATGCGGTCAGCTTTCTGGTCACGGCCGCCCCGACGGTGGCGTCCAGGCCCGGCAGGTCGGCCACGAGCGCCCCCACGCGGTCGGCGCGCAGGTGGCCCTCGGCCCCGCCGAACACGGTGGCGTCGAAGAAGGTGCGCTCGGAGTCGGCGCGCTCCACGGCGCCGATCGGCCAGACGGCCGTCAGCAAGGAGGCGCGGGTCATCTTCACCGAGCGGCGCGAGTCGCGCAGACGCCAGTCGGCCTCGCTGGCGAAGAACTGCTCGTGGCGGGCCTTTACGACCCGGGCGCGTTCGACGACGGTGGTCAGCGTGGGGTGTCCCGCGAGCTCGTCGAGGCGGTCGTATGCCTCTCGGAGCACCCACTCGTCGACGGCCCCCGTCGTCGTGTGGACGGCGACGATGGGGGACCCGACGGTGATGGCCTGGAGGGCCCTGGTGATCGGGCCGCGGCGCTCGACGGCCTCGGAGGCGGCATGCCGCTTCGGCCCCTCGGGCACGTCGCGGTTGCGGGGCTCGCCGTGGGCCTCGAGGACGGCGTCGAGGGCGTCGGCCAGCCAGAACTTCTCGAACGCCCACGTCACGAGGAACGCGGTGACCCTCGAGTCTTTGTGGGTGGCCGTGACCAGGAGGTTGCGCAGGTTCTCCATCGTGGCGCGCTCGAGTCGGCCGAGGTGGCGGACGAGGCGCAGGGCGTCGGGGCCGAGGGGCGCGTCGCCGAAGCCGGACAGGTCGAGGTCGGGGCGCCAGTTGCCCTGGGCCGTCCTGGTGAACTCGCGGATGTCGAAGTCGGGGTCGGCGCGCGGGGCATCTCTGGTCGTCATGACAGGTGGACCTCCGGGGCAGAAATGGACGAGGCGAGAAGGGCCTCGAACGGGTCTCGATGCGCGCAGTCTGCTCTCAGCACCGTATCGTAAGCGGCATGGCTGTAGCGCTCGTCACCGGGGGCACGTCCGGCATCGGAGCCGAATTCGCCCGCCAACTCTCCGTGCGCGGCTGGGACATCGTCCTGGTCGCGCGTGACCTCACCCGACTCGACGAGACGGCGACCGCTCTGCGCGCGCTCGGCCGTGACGTCGAGGTGCTCGCGGCCGACCTCGGCGACCGTCGCGACGTCGACCGGGTGGCCGAACGGCTGGCCGATCCGACCCGTCCCGTCGACCTGCTGGTGAACAATGCCGGTTTCGGCATGCACACCCCGCTGACCTCCACCGACGTCGCCGCGCACGACCTCGCGTTCGAGGTCATGTGCCGGGCCGTGCTCGTCCTCTCGGGTGCCGCCGCCCGGTCCATGCGTGAGCGCGGCCGCGGCCGCATCGTCAACGTGTCGAGCACCGCGGGCCTGATGGCCATGGGCAGCTACTCGGCGATCAAGGCGTGGGTGACGTCGTACAGCGAGGGCCTCTCGGTCGAGCTCAAGGGCACCGGGGTGGGCGTGACGGCCCTGTTGCCGGGCTGGGTGCGGACGGAGTTCCATCAGCGGGCCGGCATAAAGTCGTCGTCCATACCCAACGCCCTGTGGCTCAGCACCGAACAACTCGTCGTCGCGTGCCTGCGCGACGTCGACAAAGGCAAGGTGATCTCCATGCCCACGCTTCGGTACAAGGTGCTGATGGGATTGGTCCGGCACGCTCCCAAGGGCGCCGTCCGCGCCGCGTCCGGCGCGATCTCGTCGAGCCGCCGCAAGCCGGTGGAGCAGTGAGCGCGAAGAACGACGGGGAGCGGCGCCGCGAGCACGCCCGCCTCGACGCCGTGGCCCAGCGGGTCGACGACGTCCGCGCCGACGTCGCCCACCGTGCCGGTGACGTCGCCCAGCGCGCCGGCGGTGTGGCCAGCGACGTGCGCGACCGCTTCAGCTCGCGGCGGCACGCGATGGCCCGCTACGTCGCGCAGCGCATGCTGCTCAAGCCGACCATCTGGTCGATCACCGACGTGACGGTCATCGACCGCGACCGGGTCGAGGGGCTCACCGGCGGCTTCATCGTCGTCGCCAACCACTCGAGCCACCTGGACGCCCCGCTCATCCTCGGCGCCCTGCCCCGCAAACTGGCGCGTTACCTCGCCACGGGCGCCGCGGCCGACTACTTCTTCGACGTGCCGTGGCGCCGTCAGCTGACCGAACTGTTCTTCAACGCGTTCCCGGTGCAGCGGGGCTCGGGGACGCCGGCCTCCGCGGTCGACGCGACCCGCGCCTCCTCGTCCGGTGCGTCGGCCGGGTCGACGCCGCAGAGCTCCGCCCGTCGGCGGGCCGCGGCCAAGGCGGCCGCCCGCGGGCGCCAGGGGCAGCCCACCGTCAGTGCTCGGTCGCTGCTGCAACGGGGCTACCCCGTGCTGGTGTTCCCCGAGGGCACCCGCTCGAAGGACGGCACGGTCGCCGCGTTCAAGCCCGGTGCCGCCGCGCTCGCGTCCGCCTGCGGCGTGCCGGTCGTGCCCCTCGCCCTGATCGGTGCGAACATCGCCCAGCCCCGGGGGCGAAGCTGGCCCCGGCCCGGCCGACTCCCCGTCGGTGTCGCGTTCGGCGACCCGATGCGGCCCCACGACGGCGAGTCCGTCACCGACTTCTCGACGCGCCTGCGCACCGAGATCCTGCGTCTGAAGGACGCCAACACCGCCCGCATCCTGGGCCCGTCAGACCCGCTCGAAGGAGAACGCCCGTGACCGACGTCCAACAGAAGAAGAGCTCCGCCGTCGACGGCGTCAAGCACATGAAGTGGTGGGGCTGGGGCGTCGAGGGCGTCGCCTTCCACCACGACGACAAGCCCGCCTTCGCCCCCTTCGTCAAGAAGATCGTGGGCGTCGAGCTGTCGCAGGGTCACGACACGGGCCTCTCGTTCGACGACCTCGACGTCCCCGCCTCGCGGGCCGGCACCGAGGTGCTCGACTCGCTCGTCCAGATCGTGGGCGACGGCCAGGTCGTCACCGACGACCACGACCGGGTCGTCCACACCTACGGCAAGAGCATCCGCGACCTGATCCGCATCCGCGCGGGGCGTCTCGACCGCGTGCCCGACGTCGTCGTCTACCCGGCCGACGAGGACGAGATCCAGCAGATCGTCGACCTGGCCGTCGCCAGCGACGTCGTGCTCATCCCGTTCGGCGGCGGCAGCAACATCGTCGGCAGCCTCGAGCCCCTGCCCGCGGAAGAGCGCACGGTCGTCTCGCTCGACATGGGCCGCCTCGACAAGGTGCTCGACATCGACGAAGACGGTGGGCTCGCGCGCATCCAGGCCGGTGGCCAGGGCCCCGACCTCGAAGAGCAGCTGAACGCCCGCGGCTGGACCCTCGGCCACTTCCCGGACAGCTTCACGCACTCGACCATGGGCGGCTGGGTCGCCACCCGCTCGTCGGGCATGCAGAGCGACAAGTACGGCGACATCGCCGACATCACGAAGGGCCTGCGGGTCGTGCGCCCCGGGGGCGTGCTCTCGATCCGCGCCGTGCCGAGCGCGTCGACCGGCCCGTCGCTGCGCGAGATGATCATCGGCAGCGAGGGGCGTCTCGGCGTCATCACCGAGGTCACCGCCCAGGTGCACCGCCTGCCCGAGAAGCGCGAGATCCTCGCCTACCTGTTCCCGTCGTGGCACGACGGCCTCGCCGCCATGCAGGCCATCGCCGAGAGCGACGCGCACCCGTCGGTCACCCGCGTCAGCGATGCACACGAGACGGCGTTCTCGTTCGCCACCTCGAAGCCGGGCAAGGGCATCTCGCAGAAGGTCACCGACCTGCTGCCGACGATCCTGAAGGCCAAGGGCTGGGACGTCGACGCCATGTGCCTGTCGTTCATCGGCTACGAGGGCAGCCCCGAGCACGTCGCCCACACCCAGAAGGCCGTCGCCAAGATCGTCAAGGCGAACAAGGGCATGAGCGTCGGCAAGGGGCCGGGCAAGCTCTACGACCAGAAGAAGTTCGACACGCCCTACCTGCGCGACTTCTTCATGGACCACGGAGGCGCGGCGGACGTCTCCGAGACCGCCGCCCCCTGGTCGAAGCTGCGCCTCGTCTCGTCGCGCGTCTACGCCGCGGCGAACCAGGCGTTCGACAGCATCGGCAAGCAGGGCTGGATCATGGGCCACCTGTCGCACTCGTACCACTCGGGGGCGTGCCTGTACTTCACCTTCGCCTTCGAGCACGGTGACGACGCCGAGGCCGAGTACGACGTGGTCAAGCACGCCATCCAGCAGGCGTTCATCGACACCGGGGCGACCGTCTCGCACCACCACGGCGTCGGGCTCGAGCACCAGCCGTGGCTCGCGCAGGACGTCTCGCCCGAGGGCGTGGCCGTCATGCAGGGGCTGTTCGACTCGGCCGACCCGGGCCGCGTGTTCAACCCCGGGACGGTGACGGGCGCGTAGTCCCGCGCCGCGCCTCCTGCGCTGCCGCCGCCCCCGGCGCCGCGCCGCCGCGCCGGCCCCCCCCGCCACGAGATGGTCACAGCACCGCGACTAGTCGTGGTGCTGTGACCATCTCACGGTGTTTTGCGACCGATCGTGTCTCGTGCCCAGGGGTGGCCACGCAGACGCCGTCCACAGGGAGGCGCGGGTCGGGCTCCGTGGGCGGAGGGCGCGGACAGGGTCGGGGCGTGACCACAGCGCTCCCGCCCCTCGTCTTCGCCGCGACCTACGGTTCCCAGAGCAGGCACGGCACCGCTCTGAGGCGCGATGCGCAACGCGGCCTGCTGCATCGGGTGCACCCCGGGGCTTACGTCGAAGCGGCCGACTGGGCGCGTCTCGACCGACGTGAACGGCACGTCCTCACGACGAAGGCGGTGATGGCCGGCCTGTCACCGCGGGTCGTCGTGTCGCACGCCTCGGCCGTCGCCCTCCACGGGTTGCCCAGCGTCGACTGGCCGTGGGGGCCGGTGCATGTGATCGACCCCGGCCGCGACCGCACGCAGGCGACCGCGCGAGTCGTGCGGCACCCGGGCCCGATCGATGCACGTGACACGGTCGAGGTCGACGGGATCGCGGTGACGAGTGAGGCGCGGACGGCCGTCGACAGGTCGAGGACGGGGTCCTTCGCCGACGGCGTGCTCTGTGTCGACGCCGTGCTCCGGCGCGCCGCGGCCCGGGCGGGGTGTTTCGCGGTCCCCGCGCGACGTGACCTGCGTTCGTCCGCCGGTCACCGGTCGCGCGTGGACGCGGCGGCCGACGCCACGCGCCGCCTGCTGTCCGAGCGCCTGGACGGCGAACCCGGAACCCGAGGACTCTCGAAGGCCCGCCAGGTCACGGCATTCGGCACTCCGTGGGCGGAGAACGGCGGCGAATCGCTCTGTCGTCTCGCGCTCCTCGAACTCGGTGCTCCCGAGCCCGTGATGCAGGTCGAGTTCTTCGACGGCGAGGGGCTGGCCGGTCGATGCGACTTCGTGATCGGTGACGCGGCGCTCGAGTTCGACGGCAAGGCCAAGTACGACGACGATGCGATGCGTGCGGGCCGGGTGCCGTCGGCGGTGGTGAAGGCCGAGAAGGCCCGCGAACGGCGTCTCGTACGATCAGGTGGGATCAAGGCGATCGGTCGATGCGACGCCGAGGACGTCGCGCTGCGCCTTCCCCTCGCCCGGACACTCCGAGACCTCGACGTCGAGCTCAGGCCACGGCAGAACGCCAGGATGTGGCCACACCGCCAGATCTAGGCATGGCGCCGTGACCACATCCTGGCGGCGTGCTCACATCGTGGCGGGGTGGCGGCGTGGCGGGGGGGGGGGCGGGCCGACCGGGGGGGAGAAGGGCGGGGCGACGACGGTCGGGGGCGGGGGGAGGGGCCGGGCGGGGGTCGCCGTCAGACCCGCCAGCTCCTGCGCCACCAGCGGGATGGTCAGGGTGCCGAGGCTGAGGGCCGCGTCGATGCCGACCGTGGCCAGGTTGCCGACCGTGAAGGTGCGCGTGCGGAACAGCGTGAGCGGCAT